>JAUUZM010000056.1 GCA_030589965.1 Bacteroides sp. | reverse complement strand
GCAGCATAATCCACCATGTAATCCACACCCTCGGTCAGTTGCCGTCCTCCTGCAGTAACCACCACCGATCCCTGGGGAACATTCATAGCATTCAGCATGATCTCGGAACTGCTTGAGGATTTATAACTACCTGCAATGATGAATTTGTTTTTTTCTGCAATCTGGGAGGCAACCGTTTTCGTCGAGTCGTACAGCTCATTAAATACATACTTTTCCGCAGCTACAGGATCATTAATTTCTTTTTCAAGGTAGGAGCCAAAGGGTTCCCGCACTGGAAAAATTACTCTCCCATTATTGGGATTTATCGTTACACCGCTAATAAAATCGAATCTACCATCCGGGACCGGGTCAAGCTGGTCGTTCAGGTTATCAAGGTTCATTACCCTTATAAGGATCTGGTTTTTAATGTCACCTTCTGAAATATAATTAACCTTGGTTCCTGTTTTGTCATCATTGTAGAGTACCTCAAGGATAAACTCATCAGGGTTGACCTGGAAAGCCCCAATCGAGTATATATTCTTCATCATCAGGTCCCATGTCGGAAGCTGAGGTGTTAGATTGGTCCCCTTCAATAATTTCAGTAAAAGGGTGCTGGGTGCCGAAACTCCATCAGAAGAAAGTTCCCCAACCTTAAAGGTCATGCCGCTCAGGGTATATTCAAATGCTACGGCAAGAACCTCATCTGAATTCAGGGCTGAATTCAGGGAAATATATCCCAGTTTAGAGTTGAGTGTAAATTCTCTGGTTGAAAGTTTCCTGGCGTTTTCAATTTTCTCAAAATCTTGTCCAGGGGAAAATCCAGGCAATAATGGGAAGAGCACTTCCGAAATCTGGTTTATATTCCTCACACCTGAATAGGTTGTGGTCATCTCACCATATTGTGTGTTGAGCTGATTTCGGGGGTGATCACCTCTTTCTGTAGGTACCTCTGTCCAGATTGTGTTATAAATATTGGACTGGGATTCAGCCAGGTCCATTAAGCCAAGTATATTCCTCGAATCTTCGAAATTACTGGTTTTGTTAGTTACCCAGACCTCAATCTTGGTAATATTTACCCCGGTATTTTGTACAGGCAGGTTTGCTAATGCGCGGTCATAATTATCCTTGAAATAATGTGATAGGAAGAAATGCCGGTTTGCATCATATTCATCAGCATTAATTTCATATTCACTGATTTGAGCCCCTCCCTGTACATCAATGACGGATGTCTCTCCTTTCTGCTGTGAAAATACCGAGGTCATGGTAAGCTTCCCAAACTGCAATTCTGTTTTTAGTCCGAAAAGACTCTGGCTTCCCTGAATCAGAGAACCGGAAAGGGGCAGGGTAACATCTCCAGCCTCGATTTTCTTAATAATCTCATCTTCTTTTCCGGTATACTCCAATTTGGTTTTGTTCTCAAATTCAAAAGTTGCTTCGGTATTATAATTAAATCCCAGTTTCATTTTATCACCGATGGTTCCGGTGACATTCATCTGAATTTTTTCCTCAAATGTAAAAGAGGGTGTTTTTCGTAGCTTTTCAGTCAGTGTCGGGTTGTCAATCCTTGACATGTTAAAACCAAAAATCAGTTCTGCATACCCCTGTGGTATAATGTTGATCGTATTGGTTCCGAAAACCCTGTCGAAGGCTTCACCCCCGACATTTATAGTAGGTATAAAGGAGGATTGGGTTTCCAGGTTGTCGTTTAACCTTCGCTGGTTCCAGTACTGCTTTTTGGACCTGGTCATTTCATAGTTCCGGTACTCATCAAATGACATAACCCTGGATGGGCGATAATTGAACTGTCCTACTTTTTCCGAAAATACATATGAATTGGTTTCTGGATCATAAACTATATCAGATTCAATATTGGAAGGATTATTAAGAAAAAGGGGAGAGGATTCTCCAACATCTGATGAAACAGATTCAGGATCTGCCCTGAACGGATAAGGCAAATCTATGCTGTCCCCCTGTCCATATACCACAGAGGTGAATCCCGATAGCAGACCAAGAACAAGAACAGTGATATTTCTAATATCCCTCTTCAAAAAAATAGGCAGATGGCTGATGGTTAATTTACAAGTTTTTCAAAGCCTCCTTGAGGAGCATTTCCATAGAAAGCTCCTCATCCCCCTGGAGAATTTGATCAAGCACTTTTTCAACAGTTTTCCTGGCAAAACCAAGATTTACTAAAGCAGATAACGCTTCAAATCGCAGAGTATTGCTCTGTTCGGGGAATAATTGGTCAATTTCGCCCCGGGTTGTTATCTTTCCTTTCAGGTCAACAATGATCCGTTGGGCTGATTTTGCCCCAATCCCCTTGATTCCCTGGAGGATTGCTACATTTCCTTCGTTTATAGCCTGTTCAATTTCCACGGGCCCAAGCGATGACAGTATCAGTCTTGCTGTATTTGCCCCAACACCTGAAACGGAAACCAATTGCCGGAACACCTCTCTCTCTTCCCGGTTAATGAAACCATAGAGAATATGGGCGTCTTCCCGAACGATCTGGTGAATGAAAATCTGGCAGGGATTCTGTCCGGGGAGCAGGGAATAGGTATACAGGGAAATATTAATTTTATATCCTACATTACCGGTTTCCAGGACAATAAAAGTCGGGGTTTTTTCAACTATATCCCCGGTAATAAATTCGTACATGCTTAGTGCTTTAGTAAAGAGCACTAAATATATTAATTTCTAGAACAATTTACGGTCTTTGACACCCTGGGAATCAATTACTGCAATGGCAGTCATATTTAGGATCTCTCTTACCGAACTATCCATATGAAGCACATGTATGGGTTTGCCGATACCAACGAGAATGGGGCCGATGACCTCCATGCCCGCAAGCTCCTGCAGAAGTTTATAAGAAATATTACCTGAGCTCAGGTTGGGGAATATAAATGTATTCACATCTGCATCCTGCAGTTTACTGAAAGGAAATCTTTTCATCCTGAGTTCTTTGTTCAGGGCAAAATTTGCCTGAATCTCTCCGTCTACCATAATATCGGGATGATCTTTGTGAAGGATATCCACAGCTTCATGTACACGACTTGGGCTACCGGCACGGATAGAACCAAAATTCGAATACGAAAGCATGGCAATTCTGGGTTCTATATTGAATTTCCTTACCTCCTGGGCAACCAGAACTGTGGTATCAACAAGGGTCGTTGTGCTGGGTTGAATGTTTACCGTTGTATCTGCAAAGAAAAGGGGGCCTCTCTTCGACATCAGGATATATAAACCGGCTATATGTTCCTGGGGATTATTGGCCCCGACGATCTGTAGTGCAGGTCTGATGGTATCGGAATACTTACTCGTCATTCCACTAAGGAATGCGTCTGCCTGTCCGGTTTCCACCATCATATTTCCAAAGAAATTCCGCTGGAACATCAGTTCTAATGCCTCATCTTTGGTCAGTCCTTTTCGCTGTCTTCGTTCACAGAGGATATTGGCAAATTCATTTCTAAGGTCTCCTTCTTCATGTCCGAGAGGATCAATAATGCTAACCTCTTCCAGGTCCAGGTTGTTTTCCCTGATGAGTTTTTTGATCTTCTGCTTATTTCCAAGGAGAATAGGAATTGCCAATCCGAGATGGATGGCAGTCTGGGCTGCTTTCAGGATTTTGAAATCTTCAGCTTCTGCATAAACAACCCGTCTTGGATCAGATTTGGCTTTTGACCTGATGGCATGAATAAGTTTGTTGTCAAGTCCCAGCCTCTGGTTAAGATTGACCTTGTATGCCTCCCAGTCTGTGATTTCATGACGGGCTACACCGGTTTCAATAGCGGCTTTGGCAACGGCAGGGGCAACAACTGATATGAGTCTTGGATCCAGTGGTTTGGGAATAATGTAATCTCTCCCGAAAATAATATTTTTCTCTTTGTAGGCCATACTTACGGTTTCAGGAACATCTTCCTTGGCGAGAGCCGCAAGGGCATTAACAGCAGCAATTTTCATTTCTTCGTTGATAACCGTTGCACGGACATCAAGTGCACCTCTGAAAATATACGGGAATCCGAGGACGTTATTAACCTGGTTGGGATAATCGGAACGTCCTGTTGCAAAGATCAGATCATCCCTCGCTGAGATAGCCTTATCATAAGAAATTTCAGGATTGGGATTAGCCATAGCAAAGACTATGGGGTCGGCAGCCATGGTCTTGAGCATTTCAGGGCTCAGAACATCAGCTTTGGAAAGTCCAAGAAAGACATCTGAACCTACCATTGCTTCGGCCAGGGTTTCTTTATCTGTATCGATGGCAAAATCCTCTTTGTATTTATTCAGGTCCGTTCGTTTCTTTGTCAGCACACCCTTACTGTCGAGCATCAAAACATTTTCTCTTTTTACCCCCATGGCAATATAGAGCCTGGTGCAAGATATGGCAGATGCCCCTGCACCGTTTACAACGACTCTCAGGTCCTCAATCTTTTTGCCAATTATTTCCAGGGAATTGATTAGTCCGGCTGCTGAAATTATTGCCGTACCATGCTGATCGTCATGGAATACCGGTATATTAAGTTCCTTTATAAGTCTCTGTTCAATTTCGAAACATTCGGGTGCTTTAATATCTTCGAGGTTTATCCCCCCAAAAGTTGGAGATATAGCTTTGACGTGTTCAATGATTTTATCTACATCTTTTTCATCAATTTCAATATCAAAGACATCAACGTCAGCAAATATTTTGAATAGCAGACCCTTTCCCTCCATAACAGGTTTCCCTGCGAGTGCTCCAATATCCCCCAATCCAAGGACGGCAGTCCCATTTGATATTACAGCCACCAGGTTTCCTTTGGCGGTATATTTGTACGCATCCTCAGGATTTTTTTCTATTTCAAGGCAGGGCTCAGCAACGCCAGGTGAATAAGCAACAGAGAGATCCCACTGGGTACTGTGGGGTTTGGTCGGGATAACTTCAATCTTTCCTGGTCTGCCTTCTGAATGATAATTCAGGGCATCTTCTCTTGTTATTTTGTCCATTATAAACTGATTTAGGGAAATGAATAAGTAAAGCTAATCATAATCCTGCTTCAGTGGGATTGCTGTTGCCTAAGCTATGATATAAATCATTATGTTTTTGAGCAGGGGGGAGACTGCAGATATGATTCTATTGGCCCTTCTCGTTTTGATCTTTTTCAGGAAGGGGATCCCTTGTAATTTCCTTATACATCTGCCTGTTCTTGTGAATATCGCAGGCCATATATAAGGCTTGTCGGAAGGAGCCGGCGCGGGACTTGTTTTTGCCTGCAATTGCATATGCCGTACCATGGGCTGGAGAGGTGCGGATGATGGGCAGTCCGGCTGTATAATTGACGCCTGCATCGCTTACCAGGGTTTTGAATGGGATGAGTCCCTGGTCATGATACATGGCCAGGATCCCGTCGAAACCTTTATAATCGCCCGATCCGAAAAACCCGTCTGCAGGGAAAGGTCCAAAAATAAGTCCACCGCTTTTTTTCGCCTCCTCTATCGCAGGAATGATCTTTTCTTTTTCATCTTCTCCGATAATACCCTGTTCTCCTGCATGAGGGTTCAAACCAAGAATGGCAATCCTTGGTTTCCTGATTCCGAAGTCTTGTTTCAGGGAAGTATCCAATATCCTGATTTTGCTGAGGACCTCTTCCTGGGTAATGGTTCCGGGGACATCTGCAATGGGTATATGGCTGGTAACCACACCCACCTTCATCAGGTCGGAAGACATTAGCATCAGCGATTCTTCGGCATCAAAATAATCCTGAAGAAATTCTGTGTGTCCGGTATACCGGAAATCATCGGACTGGAGATTCAGTTTGTTGACAGGAGCTGTAACCAGTGCCTGTATCCTGTTGTTTTTAAGATCGTCAACAGCTTTCATCAGGGCAGCCCTCGAGGCTTCACCGGCTGCTGGAGTTGATTTCCCAAGTTCAACACGGATCTCATCATCCACACAATTAATAATACTTGCTTTCCTGGCTGTGGCCTCTTCTGCTGAGCGAACGTTGTGAAAGCTGATATTTTCCATATCCAGAGCTTTCCTGTGATAAGCGGCCACTTTTGGAGACCCATATAAAACGGGTGTGCAGATCTCAAATATCCGTTGATCCGAAAGGGTTTTAAGGATTATTTCATATCCAATCCCATTAATATCCCCATGAGTAATTCCTACTTTGATCATTTATGCCGGTTTTTAAGAAAATCATATAACAGCCTGACAGCCGTTCCACTGCCTCCTGTTCCCCTGTAACTGTCTCTTACCTTAAGAAAGGAAGGACCTGCAATATCCAGGTGAATATAAGGACTGTCTGTAAAATGTTCCAGGAACTTTCCGGCAGTGATTGCCCCTGCATATCTGCCTCCAATATTTTTAAGATCCGCAATCTCCGATTTTAACAGTTCAGAATAATCATCCCAGAATGGAAATTCTGCTATTCTTTCAAACACCTTGTCCCCACTCACTTTCAAGTCCTCCATCTCCTTCCGGTCTGCATTACCCATGGCGACAATTCCGTATTTACCAATGGCCGCATGAGCCGCACCGGTCAGGGTGGCAACATCGATGACCAAGGTTGGATCCAGCTTATTGGACCAGGCCAGGGCATCAGCCAGAATCATCCTGCCTTCAGCATCGGTATTCAGAACTTCAACGCTCGTTCCGTCATACATTCTAACAACATCGCCGGGAACATATGCATTTCCATCCGGGCGGTTATCGGTAGCCGGTATCAGTCCAACTACATGAACCGGCAGCTTATTTTTAGCTATGGCATAAATGGTTGCAGCCACCGCTGCTGCACCGGCCATATCGCATTTCATGTAGTCCATGCTGTCATGCGTAGGCTTAAGGCTTAGTCCCCCGGTATCATAAACAACTCCTTTACCGACCAGAACGATTGGTTTCTTGTTTTTTGCTTTTTCAGGTTTCCAGGTCAGAATGGAAAACGTTGGTGGATCAACACTCCCCTTATTAACTGCGAGCAATCCACCCATCCGGAGAGATTCGAGTTTCTTCTTATGAAAAACCTCTACTTCAAAACCGGCATCCTTTCCCATTTTTTCAATTTCCTTTGATAGTTCGACAGCGGTAAGTGTGGAGAGGGGTTCGTTTACCAGGTCACGTGCCCAGAATACTGCTTTGCAAACCCTGCCAAGTTCATCTACCTTTCCCTTCGAAATGTCGGGGGATACAATATTCAGAGTCTTAAGAGAATGCTGTTTTTCTTCTTTTTTATTGAGGTATTTATTGAACTGGTAATTACTGAGAGTCATTCCTTCCGCAAATGCCAGAACATGATCGATTCCAGCATCAATATGGGATATGGATATGGATTCAATTTTCCTGGCATTGACAAGGTCGCATATCTTTTTCGAGGCTTTGCGGGTATCCTCAAGAGAATCAGTCATATTCTTCTCCTCATCGATAAGATGAACAAAAATCCACCTGGGAAACTGCATGAATAGAAACTGCTTCTTATTTTGATCCAGGCAGAACTTCAGGTAATCCTTGTCCTGCTGAGTTTTGATCCAGGAAGTAAACGAACTGGTCTTTTTGGCTATGAGAACGATACTTTCTTTTGATGCTATCTTTTCGGTCCTGATAATCTTCATGCACCAAATATAAGTATTTTAGCCTCTAATCCACCACTTCAAAACTCTGGATAATGGCCTCCAGTTCCCGGACATAATTGCGTTTGTTCAGGCTTGGTGCATAAACAAATCCCTCGACTGTAACTACCCGGTTATTTTTTTCGTCAAGCATAGTATGGCTGAGGTATGGGCCACCCATGAAGGCTTTTTCTAATTTCCATAAGCCCCTCAACTCAACAAGATAACTATCATTTTTAACCATCTCCCGGAAGATCGGTTGGTATTGTGATTCCGTTTTCATATAAGACCCTGTTGTTGGTCCCGGTACAAAGCGCCTGGTGAATTCGTCTCGTTTTGCAACAAGATATTCAGAAGAAAAGGTATTGGTATCGGTATAAGGATAATAATAGATCAGGACTCCCTGTGTCATATCTGCCACTTCATGCGTAAGCCAGATAAAATTACTTGTGTCCAGTCCAACGTCATAACCAACCGGGACAGAAATGGATACCCCATGACCGGTTTTGAGGATCTCATTAATTCCTTTGGACATATTCTTCTTATAATATTTAATAGTCCGGTTGCGCTCATCTGTTTCCAGAAGACTGAGCAGTTTTTCTTTGTTTTGCCTTAGATAAGTCATCATGCTGGTATCATTCGGTCCGATCAGGTTAACAACTAACTGGGGATAAGCCCAGAGATCACGCTGTACAATTATTCTTGGTTCTTTATGCTGACTGTTTATTTTGCACAGGAAAATATTACGATGGGCTTTAAATAGTTTAGTGAATCCGCTGGATGGGATATGGATCAAATCGTATTTTGGTTCATCAGAGGGCAGAGCTTCAAATGGTTCCGTTGCAAGATCAGTAAAATATTCACCAACTGCCGATTCCCAGAGATATGGATCGATAACCAGAAGTACCTCACCAGGTTTACCAGATATCATGGGTTTAATGCCCTGTCTGTCCTTATCTAAACAGGATGTCAGGCTTAGAATTGACAGTATAATGAAAAATGATCGGTGTATAATTTGCGTGGACATTTTGAATATATTTGATAATCAATGACTAAGATAACAAAAATCAAGCCAAAGATAAGGTATTCATCATGTAATTGGATAAGGACAGAAGTCCGGTTTCATTAAAGCCTGAACTCATTATCTGTAGCCCGAATGGCATCCCATTTGGGTGCTCACCAAGAGGAAGTGAAATTGCTGGGATCCCGGCAAGGTTTGCATGAATGGTAAATATATCTTCCAGGTAAAGGGCAACCGGATCATCTCCCATTGTTCCCTGAATAAATGCAGGTCTGGGTGTGGTCGGCAGTATTATGAATGGATATTCCGCAAGAATTTCCCTGGTTTTCTCCAGGATTAATCTTCTCGCTTTCTGAGCTTTCCCATAATATGCATCATAATATCCGGTACTGAGTACAAAGGTCCCTGTCATTATTCTTCTCTTTACCTCTGTTCCGAATCCCTCGCTTCTTGATTTTATAGTGGTGTTTTTCCTGTCTCCGGGAGAAAGACTTCGGTGTCCGTAATGGATCCCGTCATAGCGGGCCAGGTTGGAGGAGGCCTCGGCTGTTGCCATGATATAATAGGCTGGGACAAGGTAATCAAGGAATGGGAAGGATACCGGGTCTACCTGGAATCCTTCACTGCGGAGACTCTCTATGATTCCCAGGGTTCTTTCACGAATAAGGGGATCAAGTCCAGGGTGATCAATGGGCTCACTGAGGTAAGCCAGTTTTCTTGAAATATTTTCCTCGTTGAGAAGGCTGGAATAATCAGGAACAACTTCATCTGAGGCGGTACTGTCAAAATCATCTGCCCCGGCGATTACCTCCAGGATAAGAGCTGCATCGGATACACTGTGGGTAATGGGACCGATCTGGTCAAAAGATGATCCATAAGCGATGAGTCCATACCGGCTCACTCTGCCATACCCTGGTTTCAATCCAAGCAGGCCACAGAATGAGGCGGGCTGACGGATAGATCCTCCTGTATCTGAACCGATTGCAGCAAGGCAGAGTTCTGCGGCCACAGCAGCTGCAGATCCTCCCGAGGAACCTCCGGGAACTCTGGAATGGTCGATGGGATTCTGTACGGGACCATGATAAGAGGTCTCGTTGGTGCCCCCCATAGCAAACTCATCACAATTTGTCCGGCCAATAATAATAGCATCCTCCTTAAGGAGCCTTTCCACTGCGGTTGCATTATAGATGGACTGATAATTTTCGAGGGATCTGGAGGAAGCTGAGGTAGTATGTCCCTTATAGCAGATATTATCCTTTAAGCCAATGACCATGCCGGCAAGTTTACCTGCTGTCCCACTGCTGATTTTATCCTGGATCCTGGCCGCCTCCCTGAGTGCTTCTTCTTCAAAAACTTCGATAAATGCATTCAGATTTTTCTTTTGCCTGATCCTGGCAAGGTAGGTGCTGACTATCCCGGGAAGGTCTGATTCCCCCGCGGAAATTGAAATTCTGACATCTGAAAGGGATCTGAATGCTTTCATTGTAGTGCATAAAAAAACCTGTCAAACAAGGTTCCGAAGAAACACATGACAGGCATTTTTATTATTCCGGGATGGTATTACTCCTTTTCGGTTTCAGCGTCTTCTTCGTCTTCGTCTTCCCCCTGGGCCTCTTCTTTGGTAGCTTTTTTAAATTCTTTCATACCTTGTCCGAGACCTTTCATAAGTTCAGGGATTTTTCTTCCGCCGAACATCAAAAGAACAACAAGGACAATCAGGATGATTTGCCAGGGACCGGGAATACCAAGTATAATTAAAAGTTCCATTTTTTCATGATTTAGTCAAGAGTACAAACCTACATAAAATTTCTTTACAGGATAGCTATTTACGGAACAATTGTACCACATCGTTCCCGTTGGCATACAACAGCAGCATAAGGAGCAGAGCCATGCCGGCAATTTGTGCATATTCCATAAATTTATCTCCGGGTTTTCTGCCACTGACGATCTCATACAGAAGGAACATTACATGTCCTCCGTCGAGCGCAGGAATTGGGAGAAGATTCATGATGGCAAGGATGATGGACAGCAGGGCTGTCATTTCCCAGAAAGCCTGCCAGTTCCACACAGTCGGGAAAAAGCTTCCGATTTTAATAAAACCGCCCAAAGATTCGTAGGCTTTGGTCTTTGGAGTAAAGATCAGTTTAAGTTGTTTAATATAGCTGACGGCCCGGCTGAAGCCTTTGCTTATCCCGGCGGGAATCGCTTGCAGTATACCATATTCGATTTTCTCAAATTCAAAGAAATGCTGCATTCCCATGACGCTGACACCTATGGTAGCATTCTCTGTGGTGGCCAGGGTATATTCAATCCTTTCACCCTCCCGGAGTACACTTATGTCAATGGTCTCGGATTTGAGGCCTGCAAGCAGGGTTACAAATTCATCAAAATATTCGGTCACGTTTCCGTTAATCCCTATCACCTGGTCACCTTCCTGGATACCGGCTTCTTTTGCCGGAGATTCCTTGAGGTGTCCGCTCACAATGAAGGGGAACCTGGGGGCAATGAAAAATTCGCTTTTTAGCAGGTCGGCCATATGTTCATCCCTAACGGGTATCTTCAGCTTCTCCCCATCTCTTTCAATCTCAATGGTGCTAACATCTTCTACCACCAGGTCATGGAAAATATTACTGAATTTCTCGATCTCCCTGCCATCGAGAGAAAGGATCTTATCCCCATTTTTCAGTCCAATGTCAAGAGCCACTGAATCACAGCTGATACCATATTTGACATTTTTAGTCGGAAGATAGGATTCCCCCCATAGATATAAAATGGAAGAATAAATTACCAATGCCAGCAGGAAATTAACTACCACACCACCGATCATGATAAGCAATCGCTGGTAGGCAGGTTTTGCCCTGAATTCATGAGGCTGAGGTGGCAGCTTCATCTGTTCCTTATCCATGGATTCGTCGATCATTCCTGAAATCTTAACGTATCCCCCGAGAGGAAGCCATCCAATACCATATTCTGTTTCTCCGATCTTCTTTTTAAACAGGGAGAACCATGGGTTAAAAAATATGTAAAATTTTTCGACCCTTGTATGAAATAGCTTGGCAAACATGTAATGTCCCATTTCATGCAGAAAAACAAGGATGGAAAGGCTGAGGAGGAACTGGGCTATCTGAACTAATACTGTCATTATTGAATGCTTCTTTAACTCGTTCTAAACGATGAGAACGCGGCAAAATTATTTAAAAACCTGAGTTTTGGCAATTTTTCTTGCATTTGTATCAGAATTAATATAATCCTCGAGTCCGGGCTTCTCTATAAATTCTGCTTTTTCCATTGTTTTTTCAATGATTTCAGGCATCTCAGTAAACCGTAT
>JAUUZM010000029.1 GCA_030589965.1 Bacteroides sp. | reverse complement strand
GGAACAATCAATTCTGAGGAAATGGTCCATCTTGATAATTGGATTAAAATGAGTGCAGATAATTCCTCACTATATAAGAGGGCAACAGATACTAAAAGTCAACTGGACAAATTGGAAGTGTATAATCTGTTTGACAGGGAAAAATCATGGTCGGCTGTTGAAAATGAAATTTTCCAAACCAAAACAGTCCGGTTTAATTCAAGGAGGATATTAAGTTACGCTGCAGCAATCCTTCTGCCAATATTGGTCATTGGAGGGGCAGTACTTTCGTATCTTGGAAATAAGTCAGAACCGACAATTGCATCCATTGATTCTGTTATTAAACCTGGTAACCAAAAGGCAGTACTAATTTTGGCCGATGGGGGCAGTTATGAACTTGATGCAGAAGCTAGTTCTTCTGAGATCCAGCAGGGAGATGTAAAAATAACAAATCGGAATATGTCCCTTGTTTACGATGATGAAATAAGCAGGAGAAAACGTCATTCACTGGTCTTCAATGAGTTAAAAACACCTATTGGCGGGGGATATAAGCTCTTACTTGCCGATGGATCAGAAGTATGGCTTAACTCAGGTTCTTCGCTGAGATTTCCGGTATCATTTACAGACAGCACAAGGCAGGTCTTCCTTGAGGGAGAGGCTTATTTTGACGTAAGCCATAACGGAAAACCATTTATTGTTAGTTCCGGAAACATGGATGTGAGGGTTTTGGGGACATCCTTTAATATCTCAGCATATTCAAATGATTCAGAGATCGTTACGACATTGGTTGAGGGAAAAGTAAGAATTGACCTTGCAGGGGAGGGTAACACAAAAAAAGTAAGCAAGATTCTTACACCCAATAAACAAGCCCTTTTAAACAAATACCTGGCAACCGTGACAATTGAAGAAGTCAATGTTGCCCAATATACCTCCTGGATGCAGGGCAAACTGGAATTTAATAATGAAGATCTGGAGATTGTTATGAAGAGATTGTCAAGATGGTACGATTTTGAATATGAATTTGAAAACGCTCAGGCAAAGGGATATCATTTCTCAGCCAGGATCAATAATGCCGAAAGCATTTCAGTCATACTTGAGATGCTGGAAATGACCACAGATGTAAAATTTGAATGGAAAAAGAATACAATTATTGTTAAATAAACAATGGGAACTGCTGCTACAGTTCCCATCATTCTTGAATCTAATAAAGACTTGAAATCTTTACAACATTTTAAAATTATGAAAAAATATCCGAATAAATATAAAAACGGCGGCAAATTCCAAAAAGCCATTTGCTTTTCAAAAGAAGGAATACTGTTTATTGCAATTGTTATCATAACTGCTTCTGCATATTCTCAAAGCAATCCCATCAGCCTGAATTTAAAGGATACGAGTGTATCCGCAGTTATAGAAGAGATCAGGAAGCAAACGGATATCAGTTTTATATATAACAATGAGGAACTTGAAAAGTGCCCAAAAGTTACCATCATGGTGGAGGATGCAACAGTTGAGGAAGTTTTAAGTTTAAGCCTTAAGAATTCCGGTCTGACATTTAAAAAGGTTAACAAGAACATCGTTATTACTCCGAAACCTCCTGCAAAAAAGAAATCCGATGAAATACCCGAAGCCCTCACTCAGACATTAAGAGGATCGGTTGTTGACCGGGACTCCAGGACAACTCTCCCTTTTGCCAATGTAATTGTTTTAAATACAGATCCTGTGATGGGGACAACTACTGATGCTGATGGAATTTTCAAACTGGAAGATCTGCACCCCGGTCGTTATGCCATACAGGTAAGCTACGTTGGGTATGAAGATGCCATACTCCCTGAGATATTAATAGGTTCTGCTAAGGAGGTGATTGTATCAGTGGAGTTGTCTGAAAAATTGCAGGAGCTTGGGGAAATCTATGTAACGGTGAAAAAGGGGGAGCCGGTGAATGGTATGGCGACTGTAAGCGCCCAATCCTTTAGTGTGGATGAAACACAAAGGTATGCTGCAAGTATCAGTGATCCGGCAAGAATGGCTCAGGTTTTCGCCGGAGTTTCAGGCAATGATGATGCTTCAAATGAAATCGTGATCCGGGGAAATTCACCAAGCTGGATGCTTTGGAGACTCGAAGGAATAGAGATTCCAAGTCCGAATCACTTTGCAGAAGAAGGATATACCGCAGGGGCAGTCAGCATCCTTAGTGCCAATATGATGTCGACATCTGATTTTTTCACCGGTGCATTCCCGGCAGAATACGGGAATGCTCTTTCAGGTGTTTTTGATATGAAGTTCAGAAACGGCAATAGTCAGAAGCGGGAGTATAGCGTCCAGGCTGGTGTTCTTGGTATTGACCTCTCAGCTGAAGGACCTTTTAAGAAGGGTTACGGTGGATCATATTTATTTAATTACCGCTATTCTACTTTTTCTTTACTAAACAGTATGAACATCTCATTGTCCGATAACGCCTTGCCAAATTACCAGGATTTGTCTTTTAAAATAAACCTTCCAACGAAAAAGGCAGGAACCTTCTCTCTTTGGGGTATTGGAGGGATTTCAGATGTCGATGAAAAGTATTTACCCGATACTACCAATGAGGAAGACTTCAAGTACGGTTACAGTGATTTCACCAAAACTGGTATGTATGCTGTTGGACTGAGTCATCTGATTTTTCCTGATGAAAAATCATATGTCAAAACCGTACTATCTCAATCCATGAGCTATAGTTCGGAGACTTATAAGGTGATGGATGATTTGGGAGTTCTCAATAATGAATTATTTGATGAATTACAGAAGCAGTCCCTCAGGTTAAATACTTTATATAACAGGAAGCTCTCAGAACGTCTTACCATGAGAACAGGTATAAACTTAGACAATATTAATTACGATTATCTTTCATTGAATGCCGATAGTTCGCTTAATTGGAAAACCCTATTAAACAGTGCCGGCAGTACAAAACTTTTCCAGGGATATTTCCAGGGGAAATACAAAATTACTGACAATGTCATTTTTACAGCCGGCTTACACTATTCTCATTTTGCTTTGAATCAGGACAATTCCCTGGAGCCCCGTGGCGGAATGCAAATTCATTTACCGAAGAATCAGAAAATTAGTTTAGGAGCTGGCCTGCATACCAGACATGAGAATCTGCCTGTTTACTTTGTGGAAACTGAAAATGAGGAAGGCTCCGTTGGAATGCCTAACCAAAACCTGAAAATGACACGAGCAACTCACTACGTGGTTTCTTATGAAAAATTATTTGGAGAGGCTTTAAATCTAAAACTGGCTACCTATTATCAGCACTCAAATAATCTGCCGGTTTCGGATAATCCTGATAAATACTATACGCCTATTTGGGGTGGTGTCAGCAACCAGGATACCCTTGCCAATATTGGGGAATTAAGAAATTTTGGACTTGAGCTTACACTTCAGAAATACTTCACAAATGATTATTATTTTATGATAACCAGCTCTTTATTTGATTCAAAGTACAAGGCTGCAAACCAGGAGTGGTATAATACCAAGTATAACATTAATTACATGAGCAATTTTGTAGGGGGCAAGGAATTTCACTGGGGAAAAAACAAGATGTTCGGATTAAACGCAAAAGTCATCTGGGCTGGTGGTAAAAGGCAGATACCAATTGATCTGGAGGCATCTATTGAAGCTGGAGAGGCAGTATATTTTGAGGGTCAGATCTTTTCCACCAAAGCGGAGGATTACTTCAGAATTGACCTGGGGGCAAGACTTCATTTTTTTAAAGCCAAAACAGAACATGTTATTTCTCTCGATATTCAGAATGTCACCAATAGATTAAACACCTGGGTAAAGATTTATGATCCGGAAAATGAGGTAATCACTAATTATCCCATGGCAGGTTTGATTCCAATAATAAATTATAAAATATCTTTCTAGTCCTTTGACTTAGAGTAAAAACGAAAATCATGAAAACAAAAATATCTGTATTCCTAATTTGTTCCGGTTTGATACTGGCAGCTATTTCCTGTGAAAAAAACGAAACCATCGTTCCTTCAAATAATATTTCAAGCCAATTCATAGATATCAAGGGATATTCCGGATTGGAAGTTGATGCGACATTTCAGGCTGAGGTAAGCTTCTCGGATTCTGAAGAGTTAATAGAGATTGTTGCAAATGTTAATCTTCATCAATACATCATAGTAGAAAAGGTCTCTGATGTACTGAAAATAAGACTCAGCGATGATGTCAACATCAGTGGATCTGCGACTTTGAGCGTAATTCTGACTTCAGGATATCTAAATAGTTTCAGTGCTAATGGAGCCTCGGAAATAGTACTCAAGGATACCCTGGTTACAGATCAGGTCCAATTAAATATTTATGGAGCCAGCAGGATAGAAGGGCCAGTGTCAGCTCAATCAGTTTCAGCAAATCTTTACGATGCCTCTATCCTCGACCTCGAAGGCAAGACTACTAATTACATTGTAAGAGCATCAGGTGCAAGCAGGGCCAATGACTACTCCTTCGCCTGTGATAATTTAGATTGCTCCCTTTCTGATGCCAGTGAAGTTAAGGTCACAGTTCATCAAAAAATTGACATTACAGCCTCATCAGCCAGTATACTATATTACAAGGGAGAAGCTACGATCAATAGCCAATCACTTTCTGGTGCATCAAGTGTAGTCAAAACCAACTGAGTTTTGGCATGAACTTCCCCCATGATTTCCTCATGATTTTTGTTTAATATTTTATTTTTGAATGCAGTTAGTTTCATCGGGACGGGGCTGACATATGTGCGATAATTTCATTCAAAATCTTGATTAACAATCTATTTCGAATAATAAATAATTCCCCGTTTTAAATGATACCTTTAGGTATTATTATCTACCTGATAGCCCAAATCGCACAGTGAATGAGGCAACTTAAAATTATAAAGCAGGTTACTAACAGGGATACACCATCCCTTGACAAATACCTTCTTGAGATTGGAAAAATTGATCTTATTTCTGCAGAGGAAGAGGTTGAACTTGCCAAAAGGATCAATAGTGGGGATTTCGTTGCACGGGATCGCTTGATAAATGCGAATCTACGTTTCGTCGTTTCTGTTTCAAAACAATATCAGCATCAGGGGTTAAGCCTCCCGGACATGATCAATGAGGGGAACCTTGGATTGATTAAGGCCGCAGAAAGGTTTGACGAAACAAGAGGTTTTAAGTTTATTTCTTACGCAGTATGGTGGATCAGACAATCCATTCTGCAGGCTCTTGCTGAGCAGGCGAGAATTGTTCGACTTCCACTCAACAGAATTGTGCATTTAAACAAATTGAAAAGAGCCATTAGCGTTTTGGAACAAAAGTTTGAAAGAGAACCAACGATTCAGGAGATATCACAAGAATTAGAACTGGCTCCTGAGGACGTGGCAAAAGCAATAAAAAACTCAGGTCGGTATGTTTCAATGGATGCCCCACTCTCAGTGGATGAAGGTAGCAACATGTATGATGTACTATTAAGTGAAGGCAAAACCAGTCCTGATACAGAATTGCTGTTGGACTCACTTAGTGAAGAAATCGAGAGGGCCCTCCGTACTTTGCCTCAGAGGGAAGCTGAGATTATTAGAATGTATTTTGGATTAAGCGGAAAACACTCAAACACACTTGAGGAGATCAGTGAGCAGTTTAATATCACAAGAGAAAGGGTCAGACAGCTCAAAGAAAATGCAATCAACAGATTGAAGCAAGAATCAAAAGGCAGAATATTAAGAACTTACATGGGGTAACCGAAATAATCAATCATGAAAATACAGATGACCCCAATGAAAAAGAAACCCTCCGTGTAGTCAATTCATCTCCTTTATGGACTCCCGGCATGCAGCGAGGAAAAAAAGTGAAAGTCCAATTTACCTTCCCCATTAATTTCACATTGGACTGATCATTCCAGGAAAATGATTTTCCTGAATCAGGTAAAAGGTTTAAGCTTTGATGACTTTGCTTTCGATTTTGAAAGAAAAGATTCTATTCCTAATATTTGGGGATTCGAATTTTGAACTTTTTTTTATAAAAACTATTTTCTATGAAAACAAACTTTTACTTTTTATTGACGATTTTTGCTCTAAGCCTTGTGTCTTTTAATGCCATGGCTCAAAAGAAGCTGTTATTTGTTGGAGGAAATGATCCACTTGATATCGAGGATCAGCATATTGTTGATAGCCTTTTAAGCTGGGGATATGAAGTCACCCCAGAAGAAGATGGTAATTTTAAAAATACCTATGTTGATATTTCTTTTTTTGATGCCTATGATGGAGTTGTTGTAAGTGAATCTATTTCTTCGGGGAATGGCGAACCCTTGCTGACAATAGATTTTAAAAAGCCTATCTTTAATTATGAAGGATTTCTTCCTAAGGCTGGTAAGTGGAATTGGTTACCAGATGATGAACTCTTTTGGTACACTGTGAAACCTGATGGTTTTGGTACAGTCGATGCTTTGACCGCGATTGTTGTTGATAATACTCATTATATTACTGAAGGTTATGCACTTGATGAGGAAATCGTAACCTCAACCAAGGCTGATTCTCTTGGTGAAAATGTCGGGTTTGATCTTTCGACGGCAGTTCCTGATGCAGTACCTCTTGCTAAAAGTAAAGAGATCCTCTTGGACGGAAAGCACATACTCTGGGCTATTGACGAAGGTACTATGGTTCCTGGTACTTTAGGACCTGTTGCTGCTGAAAGAATGGTAATATTCGCAGTACATAAAAGAAATTTAGCGCCAGGAGAAGCAACTCAAGCGTTTTTTGATGTTTCAAAGAAGTCACTCGAGTGGGTTCTAGGGGCAGAGTCAACCGTTGCGGTTCGAAATATTGAATCAGGCTTCTCCGGAGTTAAATTGCTTAACAATCCTGTTCGTGAGAATGGCATCATTAGGTTTAATCTGAAAGAAGCTGGAATGGTTTCAATTACTGCTGTGAATCTGATCGGACAACAGGTAATTTTAAAATCAAATGAGTCTTATTCTGCAGGTCAGCATGAGATCTCATTTAATACTTCAGAATTTAACAATGGTATTTATATTTATCAATTGAATACCAAGAATAGCATTTATTCTGGAAAAATGCATATTGTGAAGTAAAGTATACAATCCAACAACAAAAGCCCCTGAAGATCTAGGATCTGCAGGGGCTTTTGTTATTGGCGCAAATGGTCGCTGGTGTTTTCTAGAAGTGGAAGAAGAATGAAAGATTCACAGCGCTGAAATCAATGCCGGCCCCGAATTCACCATTGCCATCTCTGGAGTGGTAGAGAAGAACATTATTTGATGCAGCTAAGGACCATTTGGGAGTAAACCAGAACTGCAGGCCTACCCTTGCACCAAGATCAAACCAGTTATGCTCACCTCCATCCGCCTGAGTATCGGTATCACCTCCACCGAATCCAACGAACCCATCTCCGTAGAAAGCGAATTTATCGACAATTGGAATATAGTACCTGAAGTAAGGTTCTATACCCCATGCATTTGAATTGTTTCCGGTTGAGAAGGCAATGGTACCACCTACCCCCATATTATCATTAAGCATAATACCAAAACTGGGACCAATGGTAATATCCCGATCTGACATAGACCCAAACGTTACTTCACCACCCAGCCACATGAGTGGAGAATCTCCACTGCTGCTATTATCATCCTGGGCAAAAACGGATGATATAATCAATAATCCCACAAAAATCACTAGGAATTTTTTCATTTCTAAAAGGGTTTAATTAATAAATAATACATTTTATCTTGATGGAAAATAGTTAATTCTGAATATTCTAAAAAAAGTATTTATCAACTACTTTCAGGAAAGTATATGAAAATCGCGATTCATTCAATGAAGCAGCTCAGGACATTTTTGATGTAATCTTGCAACATTAAAGGTTTGCTTGTGAGTTATTTCTGAAGATATAGGTATATTGTAGAACGGGAATGTAGCTTGCATGAAGAAAATCCTGTTCAAGTTTTGTTTTCGAGATCTTTATATTTGTTTATCAATTTAATAAGCTCTAAAACCAACCTCTAATGTCACAAAACTTTGGTGTATTTGGCCTCGGCGTGATGGGAGCCAGCCTGGCTAAAAATATTGAACGTAATGGCTTTCCTACGGTCGTTTTTAATTACACTTATGATTTAACTGAGGCATTTATGTCCGGCGTGAACAAAGATCAGAAGTTTACAGAGGCCCGGACGGTCTACGAATTTGTAAATGCCCTAGACAGGCCCAGAAAAATTCTCATAATGGTTACTGCCGGTAAAGCAATGGATGCGGTGATTGAATCTCTGAAGCCATTCCTGGAACCCGGTGATATTCTTATTGACGGTGGGAATACTCACTTTTCTGATACTGACCGGCGTATCCTGGCATTGGAAGGTACCGGGATCCAGTATATTGGAATGGGGGTAAGTGGAGGAGAACAGGGTGCTTTATGGGGTCCAAGCATTATGCCGGGTGGGGATGAAGGAACCTACCATTATATACGTCCTATTCTGGATGCCATTGCCGCAAAGGCCGATGATGGCTCACCATGTGTGACCTATATTGGGAAGGGATCTGCCGGTCACTTTGTAAAGATGGTGCATAATGGAATTGAGTATGGAGATATGCAATTAATCGCAGAAGCCTATGATATATTACGGTTTGGACTCGGATTATCACCGGATGAAATTGCAGGGGCCTTTACAGAATGGAATAAGGGTGAACTGAGTTCTTATCTTATTGAGATTACATCACAGATTGTTAATTTTCCGGATGACCTTAAGGAAGGTGTGCTAATAGATAGTATTCTTGACAAAGCAGGTATGAAGGGTACCGGAACATGGACCAGCATGGCTGCCTTAACTTACGGAGAGCCCATACCGACTATCAGTGCAGCATTACACGGTCGCGCCCTTTCTTCACTAACTGAAGAACGAATGTTGGCCCAAAAGACCTATGAAACGGGGGTGAATAAGATTGACGGAAATCCAAAAGAATGGGTTAAAAGAATAGGGGCTGCTATGTATGCATCCAAAATCTGTTCTTATGCACAGGGATTTGCCTTGCTTCGGATTGCCTCGGTCGAAAGCGAATACAATCTGAACCTTAGTGAAATAGCCAGTATTTGGCGCGGAGGTTGTATCATTCGCGCAGGATTCCTTGACAGGATCCGGAATTCATTTGAAAAACAGCCAGATCTGCCAAACCTGCTTCTGGATGAGGCATTTGTTGGGGAAATCAGAGAGCGGGTAGATTCCTGGAGGGATATAGTCAGCGCTGCTGTAAAGGCCGGGATCTCTTTGCCCGCCATGACCTCATCACTGGCCTATTTTGAAGCATTACGTCGTGAGTTGCTTCCTGCCAATTTAATTCAGGCACAGAGGGATTTCTTTGGAGCTCATACTTATAAAAGGATCGATAGGGAAGGCACATTCCACACAGAGTGGGAGTGAGTTGTTTTTAAGCAGATATATAATGAATATGAAATTTTACAAAATATTAATTACGGCCCTTTTTGTATCCGTACAGATCTCTGGCCAGACAATCCCAGATCATCCCAGGGTCATTTTCACTGTGGATTCTGAGACGGAATTGAAAGAAGGCTTGTCTGAGAATGAAACCCTTAATCAACTGAATGCAATCATCCTGGCCAATGCAGATGACATGACTGGCCTGCAACCTCTTGAAAGAAAAGTAACCGGAAGAAGACTATTAGGGGTTTCACGCATATACCTGAAAAGGATCCTGTGGTTGTCTTACAGTTACCGGATGAGTGGAGACAAGAAATATTTAATGCAGGCTGAAAAGGAAATGCTCTCAGCAGCTTCCTTTTCCGATTGGAATCCGAGTCATTTCCTGGATGTTGCTGAGATGACTGCAGCACTGGGCATTGGGTATGACTGGTTATATAAGGATCTGTCTGGGGAGTCCAGGCAGATAATCAGTGATGCCATTGTCAGGCATGGATTAAATCCTTCGACGCATAAAAAATACAATGGATGGCTAGATGGTGTCAGTAACTGGAACCAGGTATGTAACGGAGGTATGGTATTAGGTGCCCTCGCAGTATACGAGGATCATCCTGAGCTTGCCCGGAAAATTATAGACAGGGCAAAAAAGTCTATTAAACTGCCACAGGAGGCCTATGAACCGGATGGGGCATATAGAGAGGGGGCAGGATATTGGATCTATGGCACTACCTATAATATTTTGCTAATCAGTGCACTCCAGGGTGTTCCAGGAATGGAGGAGGATCTATACATTGGGGAAGGATTTATGAAAACTGCCGGGTACCACCTTCATGTTGCAGGTACCGAGGGTTACTTTAATTATTCCGATAATGGAAGAGGGGTAGTTTTTTCCTCTGCTGAATTCTGGTTTGCCAAAGTGCTTGAGGATAATAGCCTGGTCTGGAACCAGAAGTCTAGATTCGAAGATTTATTGGAAGGGAAATTGAGTTTTAACGCTGGGGGGGCCTCCAACCGTCTCCTACCAATGGCATTGATATGGGCTGGCAGTGAGGACCTTTTTGATTTTACAATTCCAGAGGAAACCAGCTGGCTTGGGGAGGGACTGAATCCGGTTGGGTTACACCGCTCTTCATGGAATGAGAATTCTATTTTTTTCGGAATCAAAGGTGGTTCTGTGGCCAGGGTAGGTCATAGCCATATGGACATGGGAACTTTTGTAATGGATGCTGAAGGGGTACGCTGGGCACTAGATCTCGGTGGACATCCCTATCATGCGCTGGAAAGCCAGGGAATGAATATCTGGGGAAGGCAGCAGGATAGCCAGCGATGGACCATTTTCAGGTATACTAACCGTGCACATAATACTCTGACGGTTGATAACAAATTAATAAAAGTGGATGGATTTGCTCCGGTAACAAATCATTCCGGGGATGAAGATTTCAAATATACCGTGGTAGATCTTTCGGAAGTATATAAGGACCAATTGAGTAAAGCAGTACGGGGAATGGCACTGGTGGACAAATCCTATGTGCTACTGAGAGATGAGATTACCAATACTGCTCATGCATCCAATGTTCGATGGGCAATGGTAAGCTATGATAATATTGAAATAACCGGACCTGGAACCGCCATTATCAGAAAGGACGGCCAAGAGCTTCAGTTCAAGGTTCTGAGTCCCCCTGATGCCGCAATAAAAACCTATACAACTGATCCTAAGAATGATTATGAAAATAAGAATCCGGGAACCAGGATGATTGGACTTGAAACAGATCTCGCAGCAAATGAAACGCTTGATATTGTGATCCTTCTGATTCCAGGAAAGGAACTTCCTGGTTTAGACATGAAAAAGGCCATGAAAAAGGCCAGGAAAAATCTTATGGAATGGTAGCTTAATATTAGGACTTAAAAGGAAATTCTGATTCCTCCATAAATGTATCTTGGTTGTCCCGGATAATAATACCGGGGTGATGCATTTCCGAAAGAAGGAGCATTTACAAGAATCATTGATGCATAATGTTCATTGAAAAGATTCTGAGCACCAAGATATACTTCGGAACTAAATTCTCTCCCATGCTTTAGCCGTATTCCAAGTTTTAATGAACTGATCTGATACCCGGAATAGGTTTGGCTATTTTCATCATCCAAATACTGCATTCCGGTATTTTGATACTGGTAGTTTAAGTAGATTCCTTTCTTGAAGGCGAACGATAAATTCCCCCATAATACAGAAGATGGAATCCCTGGCAGGTGATTTCCTGTATAATTTGCCCCGTCATCTACAAAATCCTTAAAACGCATATCTGAAACAGTAAAAGACAAGTTCATTTTTACTTCAGGAAGGGAATTCAGCTGATACTTATTCAATCTTACTCCACCCATCAATTCAAGTCCCCCATGATTTGTAGATCCTGCATTGGCGCCATAAAAAATTTCCTCACTGATTCGTTTTGTGACCAGAAGATTCTTAACCAGCAACACATATATCGAGGCATCAATATACAAGTCACCATCCAGCCCGTAGAATCGGGAACCCAATTCCAGGTTTATTCCGCTTTCGGGCTTCAATTCGGAGTTTATATCACCCTCCGGTAAAAGAGTCTCCTCAACTGTTGGCGGTGAATAACCATGTCCGACTGAACTATACATCCGAATCTTATCCCCAATGGGCATATTTATTCCCAGAAATGGAGAGAATACCGGATTATACCTGTAACTGCCGGACTGGTCAAGCGAATCTCCATTATTATCTGATAGGCTGTATTTAAGGTAATTATAGCTTAATCCAATTTCAATGTTTCCTCCCTTATTGAAATTATATCCGGACTGGGCAAATAAACTGAGGGGCAGTCTTACTTCCTCAAACTGCTTAAGTAATACAGGCGGCAAACCCGAATCAGAATCCAATATATTCCAATTATACTTTTCGTATATCATCTCAAAACCGACTCGGAATCTAAAGTTTTCCCTAGTGAAATTCATTTGGGAATTGATACCTGCCTGGAGGGCATCATCATCCAGTGTATTGAATGGACGAACTTCGTATCCATTGAAAACATTTAAAAATACACTCGTTGAACTTTCAAGTGAAGGCGAGATTTCTCTTACATGACTTATGCCTGATAGCAGTTTCCGATATTTCTCAAATCCTTCGGCTTTCAACCAACCTGAAGCAGCATTATCCGGCGAATTATTATAGGTTTCGTAGTTTAAGGAGCTGGGGATAAAAGCTTTATGGTCTATCAGCTGAAGTAGGAACTGTGTTTTTGATTTATTATCCTCATAAGCTGCATTTATATTCATATTATGTCGATAATAACTGCTGTTTTGACGCCAACCCTCTGAATTCGTGTAGGCATATGCGGCATTTATAGCCATTTTGTTCTTTTGATAATGGATATTCATTTCAGGCTTATATGTGCCGAACATGCCTGTCTCAATTCCTGCTCTTCCGTGCAAGCCTTCTTTAAAATAATCATTACCCGATATCAGGATAATTCCTCCCAGACCAGAACCATACAAAGCTGATTTAGCGCCCTTCACTATTTCTATGGATTTAATCATGGAAGGATCAATATCCTCTATGACTGTTGTACCGTCTCCCGTTGTCAAAGGTATGTTGTTGTAATAGGCTTTGATCCGGTTAGTTGCATGCGGGGTTCTGGAACCAATCCCTCTTATGGTTATTCGGTTGGTACTCATAGTGCCAGCGTGTACAAACACTCCTGCAACCTGATTTAATTGATCCACATAGGTGTTGCTGACCGATTGGGTAATGTTCTCTCGGGATAAGAATGTAAAACTGGAAGGAACACTTTTAATTTTATTGGGAAGCAGGGGACCTTTGATAACAATCTCGTCCAGACGAATAGTATCTTCATCCAGTACATTTCCATTCATCTGTGCAAATGATATGGCTGTTATATAAAGTAAGAAGCAGGAATAAATGAATCGAAGATGCCTCACCGACTACCAATTAAATCCCTGTTTTTAACACCTTCCTGATGAATGGAACCTGTTCGTTTCAGCCACTCAATCAGATCCCCTCGTAACTCCTCCACCTTATCACTGTAATTTTCTTTGTGGGGATTATTTCCCAGAAGATTATTCAATTCATGGGGATCTTCATTTAGATTGTACAAAACATTGATAACCCGGGATTCTTCTGAGTAGGGAATAAACATTTTCCAACCGTCCTTTACAATCATATAATTTGGAGAAACATCCCCTCTGTAATCCCATTCTGTAACAACGTATTTGCCATGCTCCATATCTGAGCCCTCCATAAGGCCCCGGAGACTTGTACCATTTGATTTACGATCCTCAACTTCCAGGTAATCCAAAATAGTGGGAAATAAATCAACCGTAGATATGTACCCATCAACTTTCTTATTGCTTTTTATTTTGCCGGGGAAGCGGATCAGTAATGGAATATGGGCAGATTCCTCATAAAATATATTCTTCTCCCGCATGCCATGGGCACCAAGCATTTCGCCATGATCGCTGGTAAAAATCACCAGGGTATTTTCAGTTAATCCATTATCATCAAGGGTTTTTAAGATCTCACCAACCCAATCATCAATTTCTTTGACAAGCCCATAATAATTTGATATCATGAATTTGATTTTCTCCGGATCAGAATATTCCAGATTTGACAATCTCCCATTCGCCTTCAAATAGGGGGAGTTTTGCATATCATCAGAGATACTTACCGGAGGAACCATGTCCTCAGCAGGATACATGCTGTAATATGGTTCGGGAGGAAGCATGGGTGCATGAGGAAAGTGAAAGGAGCATGTTATACTGAAAGGTTTATCCTTCAATCGTGTTATTGCTTCCATGGTTTGTTTGGCCTGAAATGCTGTAAGGGTATATTCCCTCGGGACTTGAAGTGCACCATGCATATCGCATTGTGGATATTTTTCTTTGCTGGCTGTCAGCTCCTCCTGAGTCATTCCATGATGTTTGTCCAGTGGGTCCGTGACATAAGGTCTACCAGACATTCGATCGTATAATTCGCCAGGTTCCAGTTTTCTTTTCGGGAATGTTTCATTAAGAAAATCCAGGTGCATGTATTTTTGTCCCCCATGTGCAAAAATCGAGTTTCCATTCTTTGATTCCTTCACAGGATTTTTATACACTTCAGCATGAGATGATACACTATGCCATTTGCCATAATATTCACAGTGGTAACCGTCTGCAGTTAAAATCTCATCAAAAGTTGGCATAGTCATCAGGCCTTCCTCTTCTGCATAGTAGGCCTGTGCGTTTGTTCTCGCCCCGGTATTTTCAACCGTATGACCGGTAAGAATGGATGCCCTTGCCGGAGCGCAAACTGCACAAGGAGTATAGGCATTTTGGAAGTATGCACCCTGCTTTGCCAGGCGGTCGAGGTTAGGCGTTTCCAACACCGTGTTCCCTGCTATACTCAGGGCATCGTACCGTTGCTGATCAGTCATTATAAATAATAAGTTGGGCTTTATATCTTCTTTCGGTTTTTGAAGCCAGCTGATTCCAATTAAAGAAATCCCTGCAATTGCAATTAGAAATACATATTTCATAATAATGGATTATTTCTTATTTATTAATGAAAGACTGAAGAACCTGTTGCTTCCCAATATCGGGATAGATCTGTTGAAATTCTGCATAGTACGATTTTAAAAGACTTATTTGCATTGCATATTCCTTGTCTTTGATCCCGTTTTGTAATTCCAGGGGATCAGTTCGGCGATTAAAGAACATATCTCCAAAATCCCGGTAGTCAAATTTCCTCCTGTAATCTGTAGGATCCAGCATAATCCCCAGTTTATAATCCCTGGTTATAACGGCAGCCTGCGACCAGCTTTCAGATATTACATATTCCCTCACCGGGGATATATTTTCCTGCATAAGTTTATGTAATGATATGCCCTGAAGGGGATGCTTTAATTCACCGCATTCTACTCCGATCATTTCAAGGAGTGTAGGCATTATATCCACCTGGCTAACCAGTTCATATTTTACATTCCCTTTTGATTGCCCGGGATATTTTATTATCAGGGGAATATTTAAGATGTCTTCATATACATTTTGTCCGGCAGCAGCCTTTTCCACCATTCCGTGATTACCCACGAAATCTCCATGATCGGAGGTGTAAATAATTATGGTTTCATCTTTCATTCCGGATTCCTCCAGGGCCTGTATTATCTCTCCAAT
>JAUUZM010000311.1 GCA_030589965.1 Bacteroides sp. | reverse complement strand
GGTTCCAGGCAGCGATCACAGATAACTGTAACCTTACCTGTTAATTCGAAATGAAGTTCCAGAAACTGTCCATGTTTAATCAATTCAACATGAACCTTTACCAGTCCCTTACTTACCTCCGATGAATCAAAATGCTCAAAGAACGAGTTGTCTGCAACAAATTCAAAATTATGCTTTCCTTCCTTCAGACCCCTGAATGGGATCGTATGTTGTCTCAATCCTCCCACAGCACTGAAAATTTGTCGTGCAAAAGTATAATTTAATAATCAATTTACAAAAGTTTTTACGTCCACCCCGAGGAACCCGTACACATGCTTAGCAAAATCAGGAAATGTTTGGACCAAGGCAAGTTAACATGATATATGGAAACGGCTTAGCTTCTAACTTCAGCTTCTATTGATTCAATAAGAGCATCGATGAAATAATCGTCCTTCGATATATATTGTTTCGCCCCAACTTTAAGGAATTCCGGAATGAGGTTTTCATCCTGCTGGCTGGAAAGAACAATGATTGAAACTTTTTTGTCAGCCTTTCTCATTTCCCTTATCACATCCAGCCCGCTCATTTGTCCTGTATCATCCGGAAATAAATGGTCCAGTACAACCAAATCCGGTTTCAGATGAAGGTTTTCGAGACACTCCTCTCCTGAAAAAAATGTTTTGACCTGAATCCCTGCTCTACTTTTGAAAGTGTATTCAAGAAGGTTCAGAATCATTTTGTCATCATCCACAAAAAATACCAGCTTGTTCTCCATATCGGGCTCTTTAAGCAGCTACAATATAAAAAAAATCAGTTATTTACACAAGTTTGGACCTTCAGAGGATACCCTGTAAGGTATATTGTATCTCAGAATCCACATTTTCCGATAAATAAAATTTGTCTTACAATTCACTTTATGATGGGATCCTGTCAATATTTCTATGCAATGTACATTTGATGCCGAATGTCATATTGCGTCTTATACAAAATTTCTACTTTTGCGAGCGCATATGAGTGAATGCGTACAACCATATTATATGAAGGATGGAAGTCTGATGGATTGCAGTTCTTTTCAAATGGGACTCATCAATGAAGGAAAATCAATCTATGAAGTGGCCAGGCTTCACAATAATCGCCTACTCTTCTCTGAAGATCATCTCCACCGATTGTTTACATCACTTCAGCTGGAAGGAATTGATTCCTGGCTTACCAAAGAAGAGATCATCAGCACTCTTGAAAACCTGATCAGTAATAACCCGGTCAAAGAAGGCAATATTAAATTTGTTGTAAATGTCAGGTCCCATATTGACCGCCATTTTTTTGCCTATTTTGTTAAACACAGGTACCCTTCTGAAAATGATTATGAGAAAGGAGTAAAGATTACTACCTTCCCATTTGAGAGAACAGATCCCAATAAAAAGGTCTGGCGACCTGAGTTCAGAAGAGAAGTTGCTGAACTCCTGAGTAGGAAACAGGCATTTGAGGCTCTGCTGATCGATTCAAAGAACTCTGTACCGGAAGCAAGTAAATCGAATGTCTTTGCAATTATAGATAATACTGTCATTACTCCTCCGGATGACCTTGTTCTTCCTGGGATTACACGCAAATACGTGTTGAAGGCCTGCAGGGAGATGGGAATTCAGGTTCGAATGAGAACCATTCAATTGGAGGAAATAGAAAGGGTGGACGGACTTTTCCTGAGCGGTACCTCAATACATGTATTACCCGTATGCCAGGTGAATGATACCAGACTTTCAATTGAAAATGAGATCATACTCAAAATAATAAACCAATTTCAAAAAACAATAAACTCTTAGAAAATGCAATACGATATTACAATCATAGGGGGAGGAATAGTCGGACTTGCTACGGCTTATAAAATACTTAAACAAAAACCCGATATCAAGCTGCAGATCCTTGAAAAAGAACCCGGAGTTGGCATGCACCAAACAAGTAATAACAGCGGTGTTATTCACTCTGGTATTTACTATCGACCGGGAAGCCTCAGGGCACTGAACTGCATCAGCGGGTATACCCAATTGCTTGAATTTGCTGACAGGGAAAGTATACATTACGAACTTTGTGGAAAGATTATAGTAGCCACTGATCAAAATGAAAAAGCAGTTCTTAAGACTGTCTACGAGCGGGGGATAAAAAACGGACTGGATAAGATCCGGATGATCACCGCTGAAGAAATGAAAGAAAAAGAGCCCCATGTAACTGGTATCGAAGCCATTGATGTCCCATATGCAGGAATTATTGAATTCAAAAACATTGCCAATAAGCTGGCGGAAATTGTAAGTGAAAAACAGGGAGGAAAAATCCTTGTGAACCAGAAAGTAATGAATATCTATACCCATTCCGGATATTCTGAAGTGGTGACTGAAAAAGAAGTCTTCCCGACAAAACTGGTCATCAATACAGCCGGACTTCACTCCGATGAGATTGGCGCACTGACCACACCCAAACTTGATCTCCGAATTGTGCCTTTCAGAGGGGAATATCAAAAACTCGTAAAAGAAAAAGAACATTTTTGCAATCATCTTATATACCCTACTCCGGATCCGGATTTTCCATGGCTGGGGGTACATTTCACCCGAATGGCAAAAGGAGGTGTAGAAGCAGGACCCAATTCCGTCTGGGCTTTCAAAAAAGAAGGATATAAAATGTCTGATGTTTCCCTTAGGGATATTGCAAAATCTCTCAGCTTCCCCGGATTCCAGAAAGCCATGGTGAAATTCATTGGATTCGGAATCGGGGAATATTACCGTTCAATGAATAAGGCAGCCTTTACAAAGGGACTGCAAAAACTAATACCGGAGATTCGTAAGGAAGACCTGGTACCGGGAGATGCCGGAGTCAGAGCCCTGGCAGTGGGCAGAAATGGTGAATTACTCGATGATTTTGTTTTTGCAGAAAACCAGTGGGCAGTGAACGTCTTAAACGCTCCCTCCCCTGCAGCAACAGCCTGTCTCGCGATCGGAGATACCGTATCTGAAAAGGCCCTGGCAAGATTTTAATAACTTTTGCTCGACTTTTACGTCATATTTAATATATTCGTAAAAACCATATACCATGAAAAAATTACTGATTATTGCTTTGATCCTGGCCCCCGTCCTGATGAATCAGGAGGTTTGGGCGCAGGATGTTTATGCCGTTTCAAGCTGGGAGAATCTATTCCAGTGGGCTGACGTTGAGGGTACTCCCCAGGCTGCACAGGGTGCTACACTTAATACCGGGAACCTTCGCTATACAATTTTTCTCAACGTGGGACAGTACTGGAATGTAGATTTTAACAATTCTATTGGCTTATACTCCGGACTGGCCATCAGAAACGTCGGATTTATCTACGATACAGATATTCCCACAAAAACCATCCGTCGTTCCTATAACCTTGGGGTTCCTCTTGCCCTCAAATTGGGTGTTTTTGATAAGCACCT
>JAUUZM010000022.1 GCA_030589965.1 Bacteroides sp. | reverse complement strand
GAGATACGGGTGGGAATCCACAGCAATACCAGTTCGGTGGGGTCAAAAATGATACACGCGTGAGAGTGAAGGCAGATAACAGGGTTTTGGTAGCCGAGGGAAAAGAGGGTTCCCTGGCGACCTTCCCAATGCCTCACAAATTCTTCTGGTCCCGCGAGATACATATAAACAATGGGTACGTCTGGTATCGAAAGGATTCCGATAATACGTTTGGTCTGGGTGTCCGGCAATCCGAGAACGAGGGATCAACTGTACCATTGTATCAAGATTGTTACGCGCTATACAGTGCACATCCTGGTACCTGGCAGCGGATGGGAATGTATTTTTACGCGAGTCTGGAAGCAGCAGAACCGACAAGGCAGGCAGTGCTGGCATTTACTCATGGGGATGTGTACAAACCATTACCCGGTTTCAAGACGTTTACAAATCACTGGCATCTTCGGGAAGATAATGTGAAGACGGCTTTTACCGAACGTGTGATGAAAACGGGTTCCTTTGATACACCACTTCAGGATATTATGGCAATGAAGGCGCTGGGATTGAATATCGTAGGGATTAGTGATTTCCATGGGGATATGAATGCAAAGGATCCCGGCCCGCTTCGTTTCCGGGACCAAAAAAACTATGGTGAGGTTTGCCGCCGGGCATCCGACAAAGATTTCCTGGTGTTGCCATGGGAGGAGCCCAATTTTTATGTTGGCGGTCACATCAACATTATGTTTCCCAGGAATGTGTATTATTCGAGAATCCGGGAGGAAGGCCAGCCCTTTAAAGAGATAGATCCGGTATATGGCAGGGTATACCACATCGGTAGTTCAGAAGACTTGCAGAAGCTTCTGGATGCTGAGGATGGGTATTGGAACACATCCCACCCAAGGACCAAAAGTTCAGTTGGATACCCGGACTTATATTGGGATAAGCCTATCGCCAAAAACGATCGTTATTTGGGTATCGATTTCACTCAGGCTATGGATGTGGATCTGTCAAAGAAGCGAATGAGCGAATGGCGGACCTTTGATGCGGTTGACAAAATGAATAATATGTATGCTAACAGTGGACTGCTGCCGAAGGGTTTCCTCACCGACATCGATACCTACAAGCAGGGACCGGAAGATGATCTTTATCCAGGATACCAGGTTACATACCTGAAACTCGATCGGGTTCCAGGTCCGGACGAGGACTGGAGTCCGATTTTGAGGGCCATACGCAAGGGAGACTATTTCATAACTACCGGAGAGATTTTAATAGATAGCTTCTCGGTTGAGGGCTCAGGGAATCAGCGAACGATAACCGCTGATGTGGAATGGACATTCCCACTCGAGTTTGTAGAGGTAGTTTGGGGTGACGGCAAGAATATTGAGCGCCAGGTCATTTCTGCAACAGATTTACCTGCATTTGGCCGAAAGCGGTTTTCGATTCCATTTGACGCCTCCGGGAAAGCATGGGTACGTTTTGCTGTATGGGACTCTGCAGGCAATCCCGGTTTTGTCAATGCCGTCTGGTTGAACTAATGTCCCTATCCCAGGATTAGAGCAATAGAAAGGACGATCGTATGAAATCAGATTTTACATCCATTCAGAAATGGACGCTTCTTGCATGCATCCTGGCCTCCAGTCTGGTGTTTATTGATAGCACGGCACTCAATGTTGCACTGCCCGCCCTTCAGAAAGATTTAGGAATATCCGGTACTCAACTACTCTGGGTGATCAATGGATATGCATTATTCTTATCCTCCCTATTGTTGGTAGGAGGATCGCTGGGTGATCTCTACGGCAGGAACAGGGTATTTTTAACCGGACTGGTTATTTTTTCGTTATCCTCTTTAATATGTGGAATATCACAAAGCCCGCTTCAACTCATCATAGCCCGTGCATTTCAAGGAATCGGTGGAGCATTATTGACTCCGGGCAGCCTTTCCATATTAAGCTCCCAGGTCGGACCTGAGAATAGGGGCAGGGCTATAGGCCTCTGGTCTACTTTTAGTGCACTTACTGCGGTTTTCGGACCGGTTCTGGGTGGATGGCTTGCCGGATTGGGCTTATGGAGGGTTATTTTCTTTATCAATATCCCCTTATCCATCATGGTATTTATCATCATGATAGTGAAGGTACCCGAATCCAGAAATTCAGATGCAAAAAAACTTGATATCCCGGGGGCAGTTTTAGTGACGATCGGACTGGCAGGAATAACTTACGGTTTCATAGAATCTTCAAAGCAGGGTTTTGGAAATCCTGCCATTATTACTTCCCTACTTGCAGGTGGAATTGCTTTGATTGCTTTCATTTTTGTTCAGAGATATTCAAAGCAGCCCATGATGCCATTAAATCTGTTTCAATCTTCCATATTCACTGGGGGTAATCTTCTGACACTCTTTGTTTATGCAGCCTTAGGTGGTGCTATGTTCTTTTTGCCCCTCAATTTAATTCAGATTCAGGGATACAGTGAATTATCAGCTGGATTGGCATTGTTGCCCGTAATCCTTCTTATTGCTGGGATATCGTCCATAATTGGGAAATATACGGACCGGACAGGTGTGCGATTACCCCTCATTATTGGTCCCATAATTACTGGAACAGGATTTTTTCTGTTCTCTACCTATGGTATTACACCTGCTCCAATTGCCTATTGGAAAACTTTTTTTCTTTCATTTCTTCTTATGGGAATTGGAATGGGTATTACTGTTGCTCCCTTGACCACAGCTGTCATGGGTTCAATTTCAGAAAAAAATGCAGGTATCGCCTCAGGCATAAATAATGCCATAGCCAGGGCAGCAGGAGTACTTGCTGTAGCTTTAATGGGAGCATTGGTTATGTCTTCCTTCAAAAACTCTATTGAGAAAGAATTAACTGTGATGGACTTTCCGAATAGTATAAAAAATGAAATCAGAGTTGAATCATCAAAATTGGCTGCAGCCTCAGTTCCTGATGGTTTGTCCCAAGATGAGAATCAGATAGTGGACAAATTGTTTAAGATTTCATTTATTAATGCTTTTAATAAGGTAGTTTATGTGGCTTCAGGCTTATGTCTTTTAGGCGGAATCATGGCAGTAATATTTATTAAGCCTAAAACAATTGAATAAATCAGGTTGATCTTCAGGAATCATGTTCAAGATGTGGGATTGGGACTTGTTGCCTGTTCGGATTGTATCTGCGAATGATCAACTGGTTTGCTTTATCGTAGGTGAGATATTTGAACATCCAGTTCAGGGCAATGGAGATTTTATTCTTGAACCCGGAAATTGAGATCAGGTGAATAAAGGACCATATCAGCCAGCCCAATTTCCCGTTAAGGAAAATATTTTTCAAATCGGCAACTGCATCTTTTTTCCCAATGGTGGCCATAGAACCTTTATCCTTATACCTGAATGCATCATCAAATTTATTGTCTGCAATAAGGGATAAAATATTCTTCCCAAGCAATTTTCCCTGTTGAATCGCTGCCTGTGCCACCATCGGATGCCCTTCCGGATATTCATCGCTAATAATGGCTGCAATGTCACCAATGGCAAAAACATTTTCCATTCCGGCAATCTGGTTGAACTCATTCACTTTAATACGATTACCTTTATGCATTATGTCAGGGGCTATTCCTCTGATTGAATTCCCTTTTACTCCTGCAGTCCAGATCAGTGCACCCGCATTCATTGTTTCCGTACCGGCACCCCGTTCAAACTGGATTTTCTCTCCATCGTATCCTGTTACCTTTGTATTCAGCATAACATCCACCTCCAGATCCTCCAGTACCTGAAGAGCATGCATTGAGGAGCGGGAGGACATGGCCGGAAGTACACGGTCAGCAGACTGGATCAGATAAATTTTCATAAGATCCCCATCGATCTCCGGATAATCATTTTTTAACAGGTACTTTTTAAATTCAGCCAGTGCCCCGACCATTTCAACACCCGCAGGACCTCCTCCCACAATCACAAATTTGGTAAGTATTTCCTTTTCCCGGTCAGTACTACCATCTACGGCCTTTTCCAGATTCTGTATCATCCAGCTTCGAATATTAATTGCATCGTTGATGGTTTTTAATCCGATACTCATGTTCTCAATATCCTTTAAACCAAAATAATTGGTGCTGCTACCCGTGGCAATCACAAGGTAATCGTACCTGACAAAACCAATATCTGTAATTACCCTGCGGTCATTCGTATCAATACTTTCCACCCTGGCCATACGGTAAATCATATTAATGCAGGACTTAAAAAGTTTTCTTACCGGAGTAACAACTGAATCGGGCTCAAGTCCGCTGATTGCAACCTGGTACAATAATGGTTGAAATTGATGATGGTTATTCTGGTCCAGCAATATCATCTGAACCGGCTTATGCTGTAATGTTTTGACAAGATTTATCCCTGCAAATCCTGCCCCAATGATTACAACACGAGGAAAATCACTACTTATATTGGCAATCTCTTTCATTATCTGGTTTTAACTCAACAATTAATAAGTCGACTTAAAAACCCATTCCTGACAGAGAAATGAAACTTTATATTTAATTCGCCTTTTCCTGGATAGCCGTTTCAAGCATTCCAATAAAATTATCAAGAGGAACCCTATGCACAAATGCCGCCGTTCTAACTGTTATAAACCGCGTCAGCAGCTTTCTTAATCTAAATCCTCCCACTCTTTTAACACCGAATATTTCCATGATTTCAGCAATGTCACCATACTCCTTTAGTATCTCTGAAACGTAAGTCTTTTTTGTAATTTTCATTTGATTTTTTTTTAAAGTTAAAGTTCTGTTAGTCTTCAGATATAGAATTTTCCGACTTTAACATCGTATTATGAAATCAGAAAAATCTAAATATTATCTAAACAGCAGATCTGTTTGAAATTAGGTTTAGTAAAACTAAATTTGGGCAAGTTTGCACATGTTGCTATGAAACGAATTTCAGTTTTTGCTTTAGTATCTCTCCTGGGTATTCTCCCATTGTTTTCCTATAGTCCGGTTATAGTTCCGGATATGGCTTTACTGCCTGCCATTCTTGATTCAACATACTACTTTAACCTCGACACCAATAACGTTTACTCCAGTACATACCGAAAGGAAATTTACACCTATGATAAACATGGTAACCTTAAGGAGGAAATCTATTATTATAGAAATTCGGAATCCGATGAATGGTCAGGGAGCCACCGTGAAGTTTTTACGCATGATGTCAGTGGGAATCTGACGGAGAGTGTTAATTATACCTGGGACTCAGATTCCAATGAATTAATCGGATCCAACCGACAATTCAATACCTATGATGAACATGGAAATCAAATAAGGACAATTGATTCTTATTGGAATCCAGGTACCGGTAGCTGGGAAGAGAGCACACGAATTGATTTCACCTATAATTACCGGGGAAATCAATCGAATCGAACCGATTATTATTGGAATCCGGGTTTCAGTACCTGGGAAGAGAGCAGCCTTGTAAATCATTCGTATGACATGAATGAAAATCTTACGGAATCAATCTATTGGAATTGGAATTCTATTTCCAGCGAATGGAATGAAAGCAGACGTGAAAATCGTACATACGACGACCATACAAATCATACGGAGACATTACATTGGCATTGGAATTCAGATTCCAGCAAATGGATAGGCGGCAGCCGTGAAAATTACACGTTTGACGATCATGGAAATATCATCAAGAGAATAGAATTTATTTGGGATTCAGATACCCATGATTGGTTGGGGCTCAGTCTTGTTAACTATGATTATGATGACTTCGGGAACCAGGCAAAGTCAATTTATTATGCCTGGGATTCCGATTCCAATGACTTTGTTCTCAGCTATGCTTATAGTTCTGTATACCATTACCATGGGAATCAAACGGAGAATATTGAATTGACCTGGGATTCCGATTCCGATGACTTTGTAAACAGCACCCGCAATCTTAAAACGTATAATACCGGCGGCAATATCGTTGAACAAAGTCACTTTCATTGGAATAATGAGATCAATGAATGGAGTGAGACAAGGAGGTACCTGGCTTTTTGGTCAGAGTTAATCACATCTGCCGTTCCGGAACCGGTAAAGCAAAAACACCGTGTCTACCCCAAACCTGTAAATGACCTGCTTAGCATTGAATTACCCAAACATGAGATTCATTCCGTCACCATTCGATCACTCAACGGCCAGATTGTGTATCAAAATAAAATGGAAGGATCAGGATTCCAGATAGACATCTCCTCCCTGCAGAAAGGATTATACTTCATTTCCGTAAGGTCAGGAAGTTCTGATTGGACGGAAAAAATTATTAAGCTATAATAAGATCAACTTAAGCTTACACTCATATGTTAGCCAGAGTATTTTGAAATCGTAAAATGGAATTCAGTGCCGGAGCCCTCCTTGGTTTTGCACCAGATTTTACCATCGTTTTTATCAACAAATTCCTTACATAGTACCAATCCAAGACCTGATCCTGTTTCCCCTGCCGTTCCCACAGACTTATATTTTTCATCAATTCGAAATAGTTTTTTTACATTCTCGGCTGATATTCCGACACCATGGTCAATTACTATTATCTCAAATAAGTTGATTTTATCCTGAATCTTTACTTCCACTGTTCCACCCTTATGGCTGAATTTGACCGCATTGTTAATCAAATTTCGAATCACTGTATTTATCATTTCCCTATCCCCATAGGCCTGCAGATCATCATCAATATTTGAAGTAAGCAGCACACCCTTCTTTTCAGCCGGAAGTTTATGTAAATTCAGATTCACCTGTATCAGCATCGAGATGTTAAATTTTTCAGGTGAATACTCAATACGCCCCCTCTGAGAGTTTGACCAGGTCAGCAGATTTTCAAGCAAGTTGAATATTAGTTCAGCTGATTTATGTATTTTCTTCAACATCATCAGCTTTTCCTTTTCTTCCAGGTTTTGATAGTTCTCTATCATCATTTCACTCATTGAGTGAAGGCTTGAAAAAGGATTTTTCAGATCATGAGCCAGAATTGAAAAGAATATATCCTTCGTTGTGTTAAGTTTCTTAAGCTGCTCCTCTGACTGTTTTCGTTCGGTGATATCCCGGGAAACAATTGTAATTCCTAATAAATCACCTTTTACATTTCTTCTCGGGGAAATTTTAGCATTAAACCAGATGATATTGTTTTCTTTCCCAATGGAATAATCAAATTCTTCTAAACTATCCTTATGCATTAATTCGCTAAATGCATTGTTCAGTTTTTGCACCACCAATTCCGGAAACCCAACATCTTCAAAGTGCTTGCCAATATATAAATCTGCTTCTGAATAAATCGTTTTTTGTTTACCCGGGTTATAAAATTCCTGAAACATTCCAGCCTTATCCAATACAAAAACCAGATCATCAATGGAGCTAATGGTAGAACTTAATTTTGCTTCACTCTCTTCCGCCCTTACTTTCTGCTGTCCAATCTCAGCAGTGCGTTCACTGATTTTATATTCAAGCTTCTTCTTCTCCCGAATATGGCTTTTTTCTCTCATCCATATTACCACAATGATGATAACAATAATGAAAAGGATATAGAAAATGTAAGCATATTTGCTGCTCCACCAGGGAGGTGATATGGTAATATTAATGCTGGCACCTGAATTATTCCATACCCCGTCATTGTTTGAACCCTTTACATTAAAAGTATATTCTCCGGCTGGTAATTTGGTGAAATGCACAATCCGTCTGTTTCCGATTTCTATCCAATTATCCGATATACCTTTCATCTGGTAGGAATACCTGTTTTTGGAAGGATTAGTGTACTCAAGAGCTGAAAACTCAATGCTAAAAGAATAATCTCTATAAGAAAGGAGCATTCTGTCTGAGTATTGATTTAATTCCTGCCGTATCCCATTTGTTTCCTTCACCAGTGAAGTGATCCGGATGGGAGGAATATGCTTGTTGTCCATAAGTGAATCAGGATAAAAGGAGACCAATCCTTCAATTCCACCAAAAAACATTTCACCATCCTCTGCTTTGAAAACAGCTTTTAAATTAAACTCCCTACCCAGTAGTTGGTCTTCTACAATGAATCGTTCCACCGCCTTCTCATCAGGATTCTTCATAGCCAGTCCACTTCCGGTGGTAAACCAGAGATTACCCTTACCATCTTTGATAATATCATAGATCATATTGCTGGGTAAACCATCTTTCATGGAATAATATGAAAATATAGAATCTGCTTTGTTAAATCTGTTAACACCTGTACTGGTCCCAATCCAGATATCGCCATTATCATCCTCACAAAGTGATACAACATAATTATTACAAAGGGTATTTGATGAGTCAGGATTGTTCACATAATAATCCATGTTGTTTTCTGAAGGATCGTACCTGTTTAAGCCATTTGTTGTGGTTATCCAGATATTTTGATCTTTATCTTCAAGAATAGAATAAACAAGATTGCTGCTTATTGGAAAAGTTGTTTCACTATCCATCTGGATGTGTTTTGATCCTCCGGTTTCCGTATCAAGAATAATAATACCATTTCCTGTCCCGATCCATATTTTGCCCTCGTAATCTTCAATGATGCAATACACCCTGATATTACTGAAATAATCGAAATCGGGTGCATTAAAATAGTCCTGAACGGGTATAAATTGATTTCTCTCCCTACCTAAAATACTTACTCCGTTTCTCGTCCCCAGCCATATTCGTGATTTACTGTCTTTAAAAATTACATGAACGTGATCTTCAGGAATGTGCATTTTCCCGGTCAACTCGGACGAATAATGAATTACCTCATTGGTAGCTCTGTTTAAGATATTTAAGCCCTTTCCCCAATTTCCTATCCATAATTTACCATCATTATTCAGGTAGACAGAAGCTATCACATTATCCATTATGTCTATTGAATTCGGGTTATCTGATTTCATGTAATAGTTTATACTTTTCTTCTTCAGGTCAGTTTTATTAACACCGGCAATGGTCCCTATCCATAGGTTATTGGACCTATCCTCATACAAAGAGTAGACATTATCATTACTTATAAAATTGGTTTTATCAGCTCCGCTTTTAAAATGAATAATATCCTCTAGTCCAGCGAGACCCCCATAGGTCATTTTATTAAGACCGCCGCCATCCGTGCCAATCCAGATGGCACCCGTGTGATCTTGCGTAATTGTGCGGATAAAATTATCACTTAAGCCAGTCGATTGGCTATTATTGTGATTGTATCGAATTATATTTTCTGTTTCTTTATTGTAAATGTTCAATCCATTTTCGGTACCGATCAAAATATTGCCATGCATATCTTCGGTCATGGCAGTTATATGATTATCACTTATTGTTCCGGCATCAGATTCACTATAATTATAAAGATTGAATTGTTTCGTCTTTTGATCAAAACTGGAAAGACCATTCAAGGATCCCATCCAAATGATTCCTTCCCTGTCTCTAATGATTGGATATCCAACATCATACAGGGCCCTATCCCGCTCAAAGTCATTCTGGTATGATTCAAATGAACCTGTGTTGACATTTATAACTGAGAGGATTGGGGATTGGTTAACATAAATATTTAAGGAGTCAGAGCTAATTCCATAAATGAAATTATCTAATGAATTGTTCTCGTTAATATTGAGGCGTGTAAACCGGCCGGTATTTTTGTCAAATCTGTTTAATCCACCTTTGGTCCCAATCCATAAAAAACCTTTATCATCTTCTGTAATATCAAAAATCCAGGAATTTGAAATGGTAGTTGAATCAGATGGATCAAAAAAATAGTTCTTGAAAGAATAGCCATCAAATTTATTCAATCCATTTTGAGTCCCAAACCACATATATCCTTCAGAATCCTGATAAATACACGATATCTCGCTCTGCGAAATTCCGTCCTTTACTCCATAGTGATCAAACTGAACTCCCTGTCCCCATGATACCTGAATGTTCAATAATTGAATAATAACTATAAGGGTTGCTATGGACTTACCTGTCTTCATTTTTTACCTGCTCTCCAAGATACAAAAAGTCCTGCCGAACAGTATCAATACTTTTTTCTATCTGAAGCTGTACCTTGCCGTTTCCCAAGTTGCCTTCCCTGAAAAGGGTAAGTCCAGGCATTAAGAACCGGTTCGGCGCTTCAATCGCCATTTTTCTAAAAGACTTTGGCTGGGTCCAATGTAAAAACGGGGAGTACTCACAAAAAATCTCTAATTATCCCTACCTGTATAATTGGAGCCTGGGAAGGCCGGTCACTTAAGTTCTGCTTGAATAGTTAGGTCCTAATTTCTAATAGATGATGATTTTCTTCATTATCACATTGCCTGGGATTTTCGCCTGAACGATGTAAATTCCGGCAGGTACCTGGTGCAGGTTAAAGGTTTGTTCCCTTTCTCCCGTCCAGATTGTATGCATCCATACTTTCCCTGAGAAATCGATCAACCTGACCCATTCTATCTCTGTATTGTAGGTTGAAATGGTAAACCTGCCCTCAGAAGGATTCGGCCATACCGAAATTCTCAGTTCCTCTACCAGTCCCAATCCTGTGCCGGGATCTTCCTCTAAATAAGCAACAACCCTGTCCGTTGAAGTGCTTTGTCCATCGCTTACAGATAGCAAAAATGTAAATTCTGTGGTATCCGTGTTCTCTGCAGCATGGAAGGATGGAGTGGCACTGAACCTGTCATCCAGGACAATCCCCTCCGGCGGGAACCATTCGTAAACCAGGGGGTCCATATCCGGATCCGAAGAACCGCTTGCATCCAGCCAGTATTGTTGTCCGGGAAGCATATTGAAATCTTCTCCGGCATTCGCAACAGGGGCTGAATTTGTATTCAGGAGGGTCCATTTGGCCTCAGCGGAATATGATCCTTTCAGACCGCTGATATATTTCTCTACCTTGCTCAGGTCAACAGCCATGGTATAATCTCCAGGCATTTTATCCGGAATATTAATCCCCGAAACTGCGAAGAGGGTATCTGAAAGCTTCTCTACCTTGATGCTGCCGAGGTCAATGGACTGTCCTTTCATCCGGAGCGAAATGGCGGAAATATCCAGAGAGCTTGCCAGGATCTTATCCGAGAATACCAGTTTGACCATTCCTGGATGCGTCTCCACAGGTTTCTCCGGAATCTCCGAGAAAGAGACCCTGAAGGCAGCTTCATCCACAATGATCAGCCGCTGGGCAATGCTGAAATTATCGTTCGTATCAATGCAGTGTACTTCCAGCAGGATGTTACCGGGAGAAGGGATCTTTACCGGAACCTCAAGTTCCCCGGCCATAACGCTGCTCCGGCTGCCAAGATGGGTTAGGGTTCCGAAATCATTTTTATAGATTTCCACGCCTACTTCATCCTCCATCACATCCATTAATATGGATAGCAAGCGTGTTGAGGTGATGCCGTCCACCGGGGAGAAGCCTAAATCGGGACTAATCCTTAGGTTTTCCACCCGCCTTGGCGGGAGGCGATCAACACTCCAGCGGTACTCCTCGATTCCATCGCCGGGAATGCCTGCATGGTCATAAACTGTGCTCATCTTGACCTTCAGGCAATATTTACCCGTGTAATAGGTCAACAGCCTGAATTCTGACAGGGCCCTGTTGCCAATTCCTGTGGAATCAATATGTACCTGAGAGAGTGGCAGGCGCAATGTATCGTCTTTCCAGAGTTCAATGGAGGAAAGATCAAAACCGTTCACTGCTTCACTAAACACGATCTCCATACCGGTTACATGCAGTTCATCGAATCCGCCTTCCTTAAGTTCTTTGATTGAAAGCAGAGTCGGCAGGCTGGTGTCAATAGTCCATTCTACTGATTGCTCTAAGAGTCCCTGTTCCCCATTGATGGTTGCTATATTGGGAAGGTCAATCTGAAGACTGTAAATCCCATCGGCGTCCATCATGGCCTCCAGACCTGATATCTTGAACAGTTTCGCCTCCGTGTCCATCAGGGTTACCGTCAGATCACCGGGCAGCGGAACTCCATCCCTGGAAATAGTAAACCTTGAGGGCAGGAGAGTATTCATATCAATGGGCAGGTTGAACCGTATCAGCAGGTAATCGAAGGATTCGCTTGCTTCTGTATCGGGAAGACCAATAAATTCTTCCACCATCGGGACGTTCAGGAACTGGGTCCACATAGCCTGTTTGCCATATTTCCCCCAGGTTCCGTCCATATCCTGTATCCCGGCCGCCTGAACCGTAAGCACATAGAACCCGTTTCCGGTAGTCAGGGTGGAGATGTCCACCGTGTAGTTGACCGAATCGATCTTTGTGATCACCACCGTCGTATCCATGAGATCATCTCCGCCCTGCAGTCTGAGCATCATATCCTGCCAGGTGAATGTGAGCGGATCGATTTCCTTATTGAACTTCACGTTGAAGCTTGTAACCGGCTGGCTCACGAAGGCCTCCGGCGCACCGTCAATGCGAAGTACGGCAGGTGGATCCGGATCTTTAAGTTTCCATGTCAGGGTGTATTCCTGTTCACCTATATCCTCAAAGATATCCACCATATGGAATTTATTCTCGTAGATGGGTTCATTTCCGTCAGGCAGGGTGACATGGGTCAACCAGGCATTATCAAAAGGTATCTCCTGCATATCTGCATTTCTGATGACGCTGATTAATTCATATTTGCCATTGCCGGGATCGGGGAGCCTGATATAGTTCCAGCCAATCCGGGAGGCAATAAGATTCAGGGTATTTGTGAATTCCGGTGCCCGGATGGATCCTTCAAAAAAGCCTATATCCGCATCAAATACATCCAGGAGTTGCTGTCCCTGGCTCAGGTAGATCAGGTCCGGTCGTTCCCCTGCATCCTGGTAATCGTTCACCAGGAAATCATTGATGCCGTCGTCCGTTGCTCCGTACACACGGATACTCCGGATCAGCTCATGCAGTTCTGCACCGCTGACCAGGCTAAGATCAGGATTTCCTCTACTGTCAAGATGGGTGACGCTGGCTTCATAATTCACAAAATGTCCGAGCAGGTCGCTGGTAAACCACCATTGTCCGACTGTTGAAGACTTCGGCGGAATATTGCCGAAATCGATATCTATCAGTCCCAGCTGCCTGGGCTGTCCGTTCAGGTTCGATGCAATCAGTTCGAAATGAATGGCCAGGCCTTTTTCGTTCTCAATAATCTCCGGTTGGGCTGACTCGATACGTACGTTTTTCGCCGTTCCGTAACCATTGTTTTCTATCATCACTGCAAGCTCGGCAGGAATGATGGGTTCAATGGGATCCGTCAATGCATCATCACCCAGGATATCCCTCTGCATGAAGTAGTGCAGGAAGAGATCCGGACTTGGATTTACGGCAAGAGTGACAGGGAATAATGGCTTCTCAACAGTAACCCCGGTAAAGGGATCAAGGTAAGAGAAGGATCCTCCGAAAGAATAACTTAAAGGTACTTCCGGGGCGGCGCCCTTTTCAGGAATGAAAAGAATCGTGGCCGATCCGGTCTCTTCCGATCCCAGACTGCCTGTCCCATTCACACCGGTTAGAATATCAAGGGCTTTGGTCTCAATTTCAAACAGGTCATTTGATAATTCCCCGTTTTCGTTCCGGATCTCAATGTTCAGATTGATCTCCTTCATGGCCGTTGTCTCGTGCCCGTTAAATATGGTAAGGGTTCCTTCAAAAGCTTCCCTGGTCATCACCAGCTTCTGGGAAATCTTGATAGAAACCGAAGCACATACGGAAGAACGCTTGTCCTCCGTCTCACCCTTCAGGGTAGCCCAGGCCTGGTATTTCATATCGGGCACCGAAGCATATCCCAGGGAAGCAGCATAATCCTGAGCCTCCTCCATCCTTGCAAGAAAAATATCCAGTGAATCCTTGTCAATTATAGCTGGATAATCTATCGTGGGTTTGCGTAATCCTTTTCCCCAGGCTTCCATGGTCATGTTCCAGAAGGATACGAAATCGTCTATCTCCTGCTCAGAAATATCCGTTCCCTGCATTCCTTCCTTAGCCCTGGCAACCGTATTAAAATCGAAATATAACTTGTTGGTCACAACCGAATCAATATACACTCCAAAGTCCTTAATATTTTCCTTTGAAGACCAGTCCAATGGACCCAAATACTCTGACAGGTAATCTCTTTCCGCCTTGTCATTGAGAACGCCATAGCTTAGCTCATTGGCTGCCTGGTACATGATCGGCGGTACATCGTTGCCCTGTGCCGCTTTCAGTCCATCCATAGATTTCAATCCGCCAACGCCACCGCCTCCGCCAAAGGGAGGGGAATTATAACATGTCTGGAGGGTGCCAATGACACCAACGGTGCAGCCTATTGGTCCGGGGATACAACCCAGCACATCGGTAGCTGAGGCATCACCGTCAGCAAATCCATAGGCACAGGCTAAGGCTGCCAGAGGAGGAGGACCCACACATCCAAGGATGGTTTGAAGCACGCTGATCAGGCAGGGATCACAGCCAGTGAAGGGTGAGACCATTGAAGGGATTCCACCGTAAGCGCTGTAGGAGCCCCCGCCCCCACCGCCACCGCCGCCGGGACCACCGCCGCCGCCGCCGGGAAGTGAACCGCCACCACCGCCGCCGCCGCCACCTCCGCAAACCCTTCCGGAAATGGTAAATCCATTGGATGTCTGACGCCATTGATAATCCGGTCCACATTCAAACCCATATATGGTAACAGCGAAATCCGAGCAATTTCCGCCTCCGCTCTTCAGACCGGATTTCCTTCGCATGGTTACCGGAACCTGTATCGCCTGCTGGGCCAGAAGGTCCATTTTCTTGTAGTTCGTCACCCATTCGTACTCAGGATCTCCGCCGGGGAAGGTTAACTCCACGTCCGCTGCAGTTATGAGTCCCTTGTTGGTCAGAGTTACCAGGAAAGTATAGGTATCATCCCCAAATAGCTGGGGCATTACCTTGGGCATTTCCATAATCACTACCGGAGCAGGAACGTTTGTCTCAAATTCCATGATTAGTTCAATCTCGTAGCTGTCCTCAATTTCTGTAGGAACCACCTCCCAGGTATAGGTAATGGCCTGGAATCCCAGGAATACACTCTGTTCATTGACCCGGCCGGGATCAATGATAACCACATTCTGGTAGCCCTCATGTTTTGCCGCTTCAACAGTTATTTTGTAAGATCCCTCGGGCAGGCTGTCCGCTTCAAATATCCCGTCCACATCCGTGAATCCCTCGGCGACGATCTTTCCGCTGTAGGGATGGCGTACTACCACATGGGCATTTTGTATATGCGGTGCACTTTCCGTGAAGTAGGTATATTCATCCACGACATCTACTCTGAGACCTCCTGTTTCTTCAGATACCATTTCTATCTGGTAAGGGATGGCAAGGTCATCCCCATTGGTATTATGTGCAACTATCCTGCCCCTGATCGGAGTATTCAGCGGGATATCATCATTGGGTGTGAACAGGAGGGTAGCCGTGATGGTATCCCCTGAAGCCATGGTTTCAATGGTATCCACGCTGGCTAAGGACATCCAGTCGAACTTCGGGAGTTCAATACTAACCGGACCGGTTTCCCCGGCACCGTCATTAATAATCTTCAGATCATAATAGCGAATCTTCCCCTTGGTGATTGTGGTATTAATACTGGTAGGCTGGCTCACAAGGTGGCTTCCCAGGGCCTGGCAGTAGTAGTAGGCCGTAAATTCAAAGGAGATGCCTTCTGCAGAGTTTACCTTTACGGGAACCTCCAGGTAATTCCTGCCTTCGGTGATGATCGCCCCGGTGATGGTATAATGGAACTCCAGTATTTCACTGCCGGGAAGCGCCGGGATGGTATCAATATGCAGGTTCATACCCTCGGGTATTTCCTGGGGTTCAAAGGTGATATGGGTGAGGGGAACATGGCTGCGGTTCTTGATTCCGAGGGTTCCGCTGAGCGGCACATTCTTTTTAATATTCCAGGTCAGGTAGCCGCCTGATGCTCTTTCCATGCCGAGAATGTCAAATGCATCCTGCTCCTCTTCCAGTCCCTCTCCGGGGAAGCATGCTCCCAGAATATAATGTCCCGATTCATAACTGTAAGGCTCGAAAAGGGTACTGAAGGTCCCTTCCTCATCGGTGGTTACTTCAAGTATACGTTTCACCCCGTCAAGGATCACGTAAACATCAAGATCCGCATTTGCTGCGGGATCCCCGTTGATCATGGTAGCCATTCCGTGAACTGTCACGGGTTCCGGTGCATTAAAGGAGGCTTCGTCCACGATCGCCAATCCATTATAACTGGGAATAATGAATACGGCCAGGGGTGTTGATTCATTGTTTATGTACAGAAGTTCAGAAGCTTCTGCATCCGGGTTTACCTTCCCCAGCAGGTAATAATCCCCTGTCATTGGAGGAATGGGAATTAGATCGAGGAAATGATAGGCGTCTCCGATGGGTATGGGATCCGGCAGTTCGCTTTCGAAAACCAGGGAATCCTTCTC
>JAUUZM010000007.1 GCA_030589965.1 Bacteroides sp. | reverse complement strand
TGGAGAAATTGTATAAATTCCATAAAATCTCATTTCATTGAAAAACTACCCTGCAAAATTAATAAATTTGGAGAGCAGTGAGCCCAAATAAAATGAAAGAAATAACGATTTACCTCGTAAACAGAAATGATTGGAGGAAATGGCTTGAAAAGTATTCAGGGAGCGAAAAGGAAATCTGGTTAATCTACTATAAGAAACACACCGGGAAAGAATCAATCCGGTATAACGATGCGGTTGAGGAAGCCCTATGTTTCGGATGGATTGACAGCCTTGTTCGTCGAATTGACGATGAAAGATACATGCAGAAGTATACCCCGAGAAAACCAAAAAGTACCTGGTCAGTTCATAATGTTAACAGGGTAGAAAAGATGGTAGCCCAGGGCAAAATGACTTCAAAGGGAATGGAACTTTACGATTATGCCCGAACAAATGGCCTGCTTCCGGATATGAGGGAAGGAAAAGAACCGAGTGAATTATTTCCCGAGGTACCTGATTATTTCACGCGTGCACTTGATTCTAATCAAAAAGCCAGAGAGACTTTCAATTCCCTTGCTCCTTCTTATAAGTTGCAATACCTGGGCTGGATCATGTCAGGAAAAAAGAAGGAAACCCGTAAGCGAAGAATGAAAAAAGCCCTGGATATTCTTGAATCTGGTAAAAAGCTGGGCATGTAGTAATTAAATTCTAACTTGCGTCTTTCTTTTTAAAAATAGAATGAAACTCCAATACATGCTATCAAAAAATCCTGATAAACCTATTCTTATTAAAAGACATATTAGAAAGTCGAAACGAATAATTAGCAGTATAACGGTAATTACACTTTTCCTTACTTTGACCTATTTAATCAGTGCTTGTGAAAAGAAGGGTGAGGAAAGATACAAGGATCCTCCCTGGCTTGGAGGTTCAATTCTCGAAACCCTGGAGAGTGATTCAACAGGCGCTACTTATGAAATATACAACAGGCTTCTCGAAAAGGCAGGTTACGTAGAATCAATTCAGAAGGGTCTGTATACTGTCTTTGTTGCCAATGATGAGGCATATCAAGAGTTCTTTGATGAAAACGGAATTGGCTCAGTAGAGGATGTATCCGACGAGACTGCCACGAATTATATTACTCTTAATATACTGGAATCCCCCAGAGCCAGACATCAAATTATTTATGCATATCATTTTGGTGTGTGGCAGGGTGAAGGCAGCGAACTTGGAGCTTTAACCTATAGAATACCTACCCGGTCACAATCAAAACCAATAAAGGAAACAGTACGTTATTTTGAGCCATTAAAGGGAATGGAGGTAAACCTGAACATAGATAAGGATGACGGTTCCTGGGATAAATATCAAAAATTTGTGCCCTTGTTTTCAACTGAATTTTTCAGGGATTATGCTGGTGCAACGGATGGCTCGGATTATACGTATTTCTTTCCAGAAACGGAGTGGACAGGCTTACAATGGTATAATGCAAACATTTTCCGCAAGGAGGTCAGATGTTCGAATGGGTATATCTATTACCTGGACAAAGCCGTACCCTACATTCCAAGTATTGAGGAATTTTTTATTGCTAATGAAGACAAATATGGAGTATTTTATGACGCAATGCAACGTTTTGTTGAGTATCAGGCAGCTGGCTTTGATGATGATTTCAACCGTGTCTTTAATAAATCTTATCGTGGGATAACCGATATTTCACCGGAATATGGTCCTACCTTTGATTATGTAGACACAAAAACCGACGTGTGGTCAATTTTAGCTCCAAGGAATGAGGTACTTCAGCAATATTTGGATGAGAATATCCTTACATATTACCCCACGCTAGACTCTGTACCTGAAGTTACGTTGATTTATCTTTTGGAAACCCACATATTTCGGAATTTTCTGCTTCCTTCAAAGATGTTGGCACTGCCCGTCTTTGATGCCTTTGGCGATCAGGTATTGATTGATCCTTATGAAGGGATTCTTGAAAAGAAAGTACTTAGCAATTCAGCTTTTTTCGGAATAGATTATGTCATGGAACCACTTGCATTCCAGGCCGTAACCAGGCCTTTGTTCTTTAATAGCGAATTTTCCACATTTTTATGGTTAATGTTTGAATCAGGACTGATTCCATCAATTTCTAAAGCGGATATCCGGGCTACCATAATAGCTCCCACTAACGAAAATCTTGAAGCATATGGGATAAGGTATGATGACCTGAACAATGAATTACAGTGGAGGCAAGCGGATGGGGTATGGATCCCCATGACCAACAATGAAATTACTGATTTTGTCCAGGGGCATATCATTTACAAGGATGAAAGAGATTATACTGGAGAAGGTTATCAAAAACTGGAATCAGGAGACCATATCTATTACAAGAATAATGTAGTAGTTGCAGGAGGGAATACTGAAGCAGGTGATGTTTCCAATATTATAGATGCTGAAGACAGCGAGTTTAACGGTATCTTGTATCATATCGATAATGTTGTAAAACCACCGGAGCACGATGCAGCCATTATGATTTCAAAAGATCCTGATCTTTCTGAATTCTTTGCTTTGCTGGATTCGGCCGGATTGCTTAAATTTACAATAGATCCGATAACACTTGAGAATATTCCGGAGATTACTTTTTTAGCCGGAGCAAAGCAGGTAACCGGATTTATACCTAATAACAGTGCAGTTATTGCGGCGGCGGCGGCTGGCCAGATTCCGGTAGATCAGGCTGAATTGCAAGATTTTTTAAAATATCATTTTCTGATTGAGCAAGCTGTCTTCGATGATGCTGCCTTCTCAGGGTCTTCTGTGACTGCAAGGTTTGAAGGCTTTGACCTGGTTAACAATCCGATATATTCACCACTCCTTATTCAAAATGCAGTTGGTGATTTAAAAGTGACAGATCACTCATTACAAACAGTTAGTGTTCCACATAGTACTGCTAATTCTTTAGTCAAACTTGGGACTTGCCACCATATTGGACAGGTTCTTATTTATTAATTTTTGATATTATCCTGGTTATCACTATAAAACCAGCGACAAAGGATGAAAGAAGCTCTGGATATTCTTGAATCTGGAAAAAAGCTGGGCATGAAGTAAAGTTTTTTGTATTTTCGATGCATAACCTAACCATGCAATTATGGCGAATAGTAATGAAAAAACTAGCGAACAGGGTAAAACCTGGAATTTCTGGGCCACCTTGTTTTTCATTTTATGTGTTATTGGACTTGGAATTGGACTTCAGTGGAAGGGAATTGCTACGGAAGATTTTACTCTGGGAAATATTACACTTATGGTATTAGCCACCTATCGTTTGACAAGGATCCTGGTATTTGACAAGATTTTCAAGTTATTCAGGGATTTTTTCAGGACCCATCAAAGGCTGTATGTATTCTTTGTTATTAAAGAAATAATTACCTGTCCCTGGTGTGCCGGAGTCTGGGTGGCACTAACCATCATTGGTATTTTTTTCCTGGTCCCATTCGGTGAACTGTTTATTATCCTTTTGGCTATTTCCGGGATCGCATCATTTATCGTAATTCTTGTGAATTTTGTGGGATTATCGACTGAAGAGAAGCAGTTTGATATGAGGGAAAAAACCAAAGATTCGGATTATACCAAACTATCCTAGATTTTACCAATATCCCCGGTCCTGCAGACTTCAGTTCTGTAAGCCTCAGTTCAGCTTCTGACCTGAGAATCAGTATACCTTTCCGTTATACCAGATTTTTACAGTATTGACACCAATATTGTATATGATCAGGTTATAGATCATATCAAGACTGTTAACCATTTCATAGGAGATATTAAGCGGCTGGCATTGCCTGAAGGCTTTTATCCGTCTATTCACATCAATGTATGCAATGGTTCTTTCGGAAACTTTGTAGAGATTAGGCACATACCTTTCAATTTCATAGACTTTGCCGTTACACCAGGTTTTTAAAAATCCATCCTCGACGAAAACCAATGTACTGTCAGTCAGATTATAAAACTCGGGTTCAAATGTACTTATAGTAACCAGTTCTCCATTTTCAAACACCTTAAAATCACCCTGGTCATTTACATAGGCCATCATCTCATCTCCCATCTGGAAGGACCGGGGCTGGAAAGCCTCAAGATCATAGAATTTACCCTTGTAGAATACCATAAAGGCATTGCTGACAAGATTCATGAATCCAACAATATCACGGCCAGCTTTATAAACGGTTTCCCTTACATTCTCCTCTACGATTATAGTCTCTCCATGGTAATGTATCTTAAACTTATTGTCAAATTCAGTTACATAGGCCAGTATATTGTCTCCTGAAGAGAACGACTTTATGGGCCACTGTAGCAGTCCGTCCTCCAGCAATGTAGTTTCCCCATTCTGATATACCTTTAGTTGTTGCTGGACCTCATCATAAAATGCCACCAGGCTGTCCTCAATTATATATCCATTCGTATTATTACACAGTTTTATTACATCTCCGTCATCAAAGACCTTCAGTACGCTGAACATGGAATAGCCCATCAGGAAATCCGTAACCACATATTCCGTTGGCGGAGTATGTTCCAGGGTACGAACTGAACCATTGTGATAAACTTTAAGGTCATTCCCATAACTCTGATATCCGATACAGTTTCCTCCTACCTGGAATGAAACAACTTTATAGTTCTCAACTTCCCTGGTTTCTCCCCTGTCAAAAATCATAAAACGCTCACGAAAATCCAGGTAGGCCGCCATGTGCTGGGCATCCATCACATTCCAAAAAAGAGGCAGTAAGATGATTATTATGGCATATCGCTTCATATGAGTGGTTTTGTAAGGATAAATATATCGAATATCTCCAAAATCATACCTATTTGCTCTGTATAACGTTTCAGCGAACCAAGATATTGACTTTTCATCCCAGAACTTGCAGCAGAATGATTGTTTTTCTTATTTTTAGGTAGTTAGTCCCGAAGTATGCCTGCCGAAAAGAACCAAAATAAAGGAAACATTGAACATCTCTTTGAAGGGATTGCTGATCCTGTGATCCTTCATGATCTCTATCCCAGGGAACCAGGCCAGATAATTTTATGCAACCAGAGAGCCATGGAAATTACTGGCTATACCAAGGAGGAATTGTATGGCATGACCATTGCGGACCTAGGGCATCCGGAAAGTGGATTGAAGGACGATGATATATCTCAAAAGATTAGCACGGGTGAACCGGTTTTATTTGAAAGAATTATTGTACGAAAGGACAAGACATTTTTCCCTGTGGAGGTACACGCCAGGCTGATTGACTATGATGGAAAACCAAGGGTTCTCTCCCTCCTCAGGGATATATCAAGGCGAAAAAAAATAGAAGAGGAAACCCATCTTCACCTGATGTTCGAGAAAATTGTATCGAACATTTCCAGTCGCTTCGTTAATATGCCGGATCAACTGGTGGACAAGGGAATTGAAAAAACTCTAAAAGAGGTATCGGAATTTATCGGGGCAACCAGGGGAAGGATCTTTCTTCTGTCCGAGGATGGCAAGAGCCTTGTAAAATCACATGAATGGAGTTCAGACAAGAAATCCGTACACAAACCAGATCAAAAACTTGAGCAGGATACTTTTGAAATACCCGGATTTCACTATTTCTATGAAAAATTAGAAAATCTTGAAGATATCATCCTTGACAAATTTGATGAATTACCCCTGGAGGCAACAGAAGAAAGAAAGTGGTTTGAACAAAATGGATTTAACCCGATTTTTTACGTGCCGGCCATTTCAGAAGAGAAAATTGTCGGAATCCTCGGGTTTACTTCTGTTGAGAATATAAGTCGCAAATGGCCAAGGCAATATGGACATCTGCTTCGATACATTTCAACCATTTTTTACAGTGCACTTAAAAGAAAGGAGCTATCACGTAAATTGCGGCTTGCCCAATTTACCCTTGATCACTATTCAGACTCTGTTTTCTGGATGGATGCTCCGGAATTTAGAATAACAGATACCAATCCTGCTGCATGTAAGGGTCTTGGGTATACCAGAGAGGAATTTTTAAAATTAACTGTATTCGACATTGATCCGGGATTTAAAAACATACATTCGGAAGACCTCTTCAAGGAATTAAAGACGAAGAAAAGTCTGAATTTTGAATCCCATCACCGCCGGAAAAACGGGACTGAGTTTCCGGTGGAGGTCATTGCCAATTATATTGAATTTGAGGGAGCTACTTACATAGTTGCTTTTGCTCATGATATTACATCAAGAAAGGAAGCAGAGAAGCTCTTACGTCAGAGTGAAGAGGAATATCGTAAGATTTTTGAGAATGTGGCTGATATATTTTATGAAGCCAGTATGGATGGAATTCTTTTAAATGTGACCCCTTCCATAGAAAGAATTACAAAATACATTCAAAAAGATCTGATTGGGCAGCCTATGGAGGTCTTTTACTACGACCCATCTGTACGTGATCCCCTGCTTAAAAAACTCAGCGAAAAGGGCGAGGTACTAGAGTTTGAACTTGATGTTAAGGATAAGGATGGCAGCCCCATTCCCAGTTTACTTAATTCAAAGCTCATCTATAATGAAGATGGAAAACCTGATCGTATTGTCGGTTCATTAACTGATATACGACATCGTAAGAAGGCGGAAAAACAGATCAGGCAGCTTTCATCAGCACTCCATCAAAGTCCAGTTTCGGTATTCATTACTGACACTGAAGCTAAACTCCTCTATGTTAATGATAGTTTCGTTCGTTTTTCCGGATACATAGCGGATGATATATTAGGAAAGAACATGATGGAAATAACTGAAGGTGTGATCTCTCCTGAATACATTTCGAAATTATTAAAAGTAGTCAGGAAGGGGAAAATCTGGAAAGGGGAGCTTGACTATATGAAAAAGGATGGGACAGAAGTATGGCTGTCCGTTACTGTTTCTCCGGTTCTTGATGAGCATAAGAAGTTAATGAATTTTGTTGCCGTCCTGGAAGAAATAAGTGAAAGGAAATATGCTGAGGCTAACCTCAGAAAAGCCAAGGAAGAGGCAGAACAATCCGATCTTCTCAAGTCTGCATTTCTCGCGAATATGTCCCATGAAATACGGACCCCAATGAACGCCATCCTTGGTTTCTCATCGCTTTTGAAGGAGGATGATGTGGATGAGGAACAGAGTAACTATTATATTGATATAATTAACAGCAAGGGGCGAGACCTGCTCCGGATCATCTCAGATATTATAGATATATCCAGGATAGAAGCCGGAGATCTTTTTATCAAAATGGAACCCGTTGAAATTTTCCCATTTGTACGCGAGATTTACTATGAATTCAGGGATGATACCCAGGTGAAAAACAGAAATAATCTACAGTTCAGACTGAATATTCCTGAACCACCTCAAAAAATAATTGTCAATACCGATCCTTCCAGGCTCAAACAAGTCCTTGTAAACCTCATTCAAAATGCCATCAAATTTACACCAAAAGGCTTTGTGGAAATTGGGTTTGAAATCATCGAAAAAAACAATATCCGCTTTTTTGTGAGGGACTCAGGTATAGGGATTCCCGAGAATAAGAAAAAAATTATCTTCGATCGTTTCCGGCAAATTGATGATTCTCATACCAGGGAATATGGGGGAACCGGACTTGGACTGGCCATCTGTAAGAATCTTCTTGAACTCATGAATTGTGAGTTATCTCTCGATTCTAAAGAGGACCGAGGCTCTGAGTTCCGTTTTAAAATGAAGTATATCCTCACTAAGTCACCTGACAAATCTTCAAAACCAGAAACCGAAAATGAGGAAGAGGTAAAACTTGACCTCAGTGGCAAAAAAATACTTATCGTTGAGGATGATAGCTCATCTTACCTCTTTCTGGAATCCTTGCTAAATCGTTATTCACCTGAGATCATCTGGGCAAAAAGTGGTCAGCAGGCCCTCGACTCACTGGACAAAAACAAGGATATATGCCTGATACTGATGGATATACGCATGCCCGGCATGAACGGTCTTGAAGCGACCAGAACTATCAGAAAGAAAAATAAGGACATTCCAATTATTGCCCAAACCGCCTATGCCCAGGTTACGGATCGAAAAATGGCCCTGGAGAGTGGTTGCAGCGATTACATCTCCAAACCTGTTTCTCCATTAGGCCTCACGAAACTTCTGGCTAAATACCTGCATCCAGGGTAATGAGCCTGCCAAGAAAAACATTACCATGGTTCTTGACAAAATCCTGAAATAAGGTCAGGTCTGAGCAGGGACTGCTCCTCAGCCGTAGAAACATCAGGGTATAGTGTTAACTTTTTTCAAAGTGTACCTGACATTAAAAATTACCATCCTTACCTCGAACTGCTCACATATCCCTTCATCATAATAATACCTAATCCGGGTACTCCGATCAGGTAAATGCAGACAATATTTTGTAAGCCAGTCGCTCTCCTCGGGATTACATTTCAGGTCCTCTGCAAAATTCTCAGAAAAGATCTGGTTTATACCTGCAGGTTCGGAGAAGAACATACGAACAATCGAATATTTAATGGGCCCCTGATCCAGAATCAGACTATCTTCTCTTAGAGCAACATAATCCTCCCCTTCCCTGAAGATTTTTGTATCCGCCCTGACCTTGTCATTTACCACATTGTATAATTCTGACCTTGCCAGTATACCATTCCTGTAAACAGACTCCAGTCGGTAATCCTGAACAATGTGAATTCCTACCTGGGCATCTAGTTCAGAAGTGACAAGATATATGGTTGAATCTGCCCGCTGTCGCCGTACCGCATGTAACTCGCCAATGGACTTTGAACCAATAAACGCTTCATAAACAAACTCGACATATCCCGGGTTGGCATTTTTACTTTCAGGAGAGGAGAGTGAAAGGAGAATTGAAAGCAGAACTATACTACTCATCCTCGATGAGTTTTTTTATTCTCTCAATCTGTTTCTGCTTATTGACTTCTCTCAAACTTCTTGCAGTTTCAGTAAAGTATTGGTGGACTGAAATGAATTTTATTTGCAGTTTGTTCCAGTCATTGAAAGTCCCGATCTTATTCTGCTCCTTCAATTCCTTGTAGAGGGTATTGGACACCGGAATCATATCACTTCTACCAAGATAGTCAAGATCAGAGTCACAAATGATCCTCTGAAGAAGCGTTTCCGGTGTAGGAGGCATTTGGGTAGCCATAATTATTTTGCAGATCTCATCAATCTGATCATACGTGTACCCGTATTTTGCCAGGAAATCCCTTGCCATGTCACAGCCCAGTTTTTCATGTCCGTCATACCCTATTGTATGCCCGGCATCATGAAACAAGCCTGCAGTTTTCAGTAAAAGTATCTCGTGATCAGTGCAACCTTCAGCCCAGCCTATCAGTTCTACCTCTGTTACAACATCAACGGTATGTTTGACATTGTGATAATATAGAAACTTAGGTAATTCCTTTTCCAATTTGTCAAGGATCATCTCCTGAAGATCAGTGAACTGGATGAGTTTGAACTTGGTGCCAAACATTTCATTCGGTACCAGTCCCTCTCCATTCTCTGAAAATTCGGGTTTGAGTCCCTTTACCTCAAACATTTCCAAATCACCCTTATACTTTACAGGTAGCTTTCCATAGTAATCGCAAAGAAAAAACTCCTTTACAAGCTCATAAGTCATCACCGAAATAAGGATCTTACCGGTCTCTCCTGATGATTCCATCCGGCTGGCAATGTTTACAGTATCACCTTTAATATCATATGATACCTTTCTCCTGCCAACCATATCCGCTGTGACAGGTCCGGTGTGAATACCAATCTTCAATTCCCAGATATGTTCACCAGATTTTCCTGTATCCTCCAAATCATTCAGGTACTGCTGCATCAATAAGGCAGCCAGAACGACCTGAACCGGATTGGTAATATTTTTCACAGGGATCCCGCCAGCACACATATAAGAATCACCTATGGTCTTAATCTTATGAATATTGTATGTTTTCAAAAGCTCGTCAAACTGCCAGAGAACCTGGTCCAGTTCATCCATTAGCTTTTCAGAATCCATTCCATCCTCAATCCTTGAGAACCCATGAATATTGGCAAACAGAACGGTGGCCATATTAAATTTCAGGGACCTTGGACGATCGATTATACTTTCATCGATCTTTGCACCCTTGTCCTTCATATCAGCCAGGATAGCCTTAAAATTCTCTATCTTGGCCTGAAGTTTGTCATTATCCTTCGTAAGGCGTTCGTGGTGCTCGATAAGTTCCTGGTTCTGTTTTACCAGTTTTGCGATACGCTTTAATAGCTCCTCATTCTGCTGACCCATGGGATTAATTCTGAAGAATTCTCACTAAATATAATAAATTCAGTACAACAATTGTATTTTTACGGCAGGATAAAATTTAGAAATACCATGAGAAAATATTTGCTTGTAGGACTTGGAATATTATTTATTACTCTGGTTTCAGCACAGAAGAAAGACCAGGTAATGACTCTGATGTTTTACAATGTTGAAAATCTCTTCGATACCGAATCTGATCCTAAGATTGAGGATGAAGAGTTTACACCTGAATCTGAAAAGGCCTGGGATATTGAAAAATATGACAAGAAGCTGGATGATATTGCAGCTGTCGTAAAGGAGCTTAGCCAGAATGAACTTCCTGAGATTATCGGCCTCTGTGAGGTGGAAAATATTAAAGTACTGGAAGATTTGATTCAGGCAAAAGATCTGAAACGCGGCAATTACGGCATTGTCCACCACGATAGTCCTGATTTCAGGGGAATAGACTGCGCCCTTTTATACAATATGGAGGAATTCCGTGTAACCTCAAGCGAAGCCATCCCCGTAGAATTCCCCTTCGACTCCACACTGACAACAAGGGATATACTTTATGTGGAAGGAAAAACCAGCGATAATGAAACACTGCATTTATTTGTAAACCACTGGAGCTCCCGCTGGGGAGGAGAAAAAGAATCCGAACCCAAACGCCTATACTGTGCTGTTCAATTGAGGATGGCAGTAGATAAAGTACTGAATGCTGATCCCGATGCCAAAATCATTATTATGGGTGATTTTAATGATGAGCCTACGAACCGGAGCGTTTTCGAGATGTTGCTGGCAAATAATAAGAGAAAAAATGCACATAACAGGGAATTATACAACCTTATGTATGATGCCCATAACCAGGAGGGTAAAGGCAGCTATAATTACCGTGGTAGTTGGAACATGCTTGATCAGATAATTATTTCCAGGACAGTACTGAAAGACACCAAGGGCTGGCATTGCGGCTATGAAGACGGCAAAATATTTAAGGCAGATTTTATGCTATACCATGATGAAGACAATCAGGTATCTGTTCCCAGTCGAACCTATGGCGGACCTAATTACTATGGTGGTATCAGTGATCACTTTCCGGTCTATTTAGTATTAACAAAGGATAAATAAGCAAGACTACCGAAATTATGGATGAAGACTACCGGTTAAGAAGTAAGGATTATAAACTGCAAAATCCCAGCCGGTTGGATTTCCAGATCACATCTGATTTTACGCCGACTGGGGACCAGCCACAGGCTATACAGGAGTTGGAGGATGGACTCAAGCGTGGAGATAAATTTCAGACTCTTCTGGGTGTGACCGGTTCCGGTAAAACTTTTACTGTTGCAAATGTTATTCAGGATGTAAAAAGACCCACCCTGGTCCTCAGCCATAATAAAACCCTGGCCGCACAACTCTACGGGGAGTTCAAGCATTTCTTCCCCAATAATGCAGTAGAATATTTTGTATCCTACTATGACTATTACCAGCCCGAAGCATACCTCCCGGTTACAAATACCTATATTGAAAAAGATCTTTCCATCAATGACGAGATTGAAAAACTTCGACTGAGTACAACCTCATCCCTGCTTTCCGGACGTAAGGATGTTATCGTGGTCTCATCCGTGTCCTGCCTCTATGGAATTGGTAATCCTGAAGACTTCTACGCAAATACGATAAGGATTGAAAAGGGTAAGAGCGTAGCAAGAAATGCTTTTCTAAGAAGGCTGGTGGACAGCATGTATTCCCGTAATGAGGTAGATTTTAAGAAAGGTACCTTCCGGGTCAGGGGGGATCATGTGGATGTTTACCTGGCCTACTCAGACCTGGGTTACCGCTTTATTTTCTGGGGTGATGAGATCGAGGAAATTGAATCTTTTGATCCAATCAATGGAAACACTATTGATAAAATGGATCAGGCCATCATTTATCCTGCCAATATATTCGTCACTACAAAATGGAGGATGCAGGAGGCCATCAAGCAAATTGAAGATGACCTGGTCAAACAGGTCGATTTTTTCAATGAAATCGGTAAACCTCTGGAGGCTACGCGGATTAATGAAAGAGTAAACTATGACCTGGAGATGATCCGGGAACTGGGACATTGTCCGGGTATAGAAAATTACTCCCGGTATTTCGACGGCAGACTTCCCGGAACCCGTCCATTCTGCCTTCTTGACTACTTTCCCGATGACTTTTTAACCATTATCGATGAGAGCCATGTCACACTTCCTCAGGTCAGGGCAATGTTTGGGGGTGATCATTCAAGGAAACAAAACCTCGTCGAATATGGCTTCAGATTGCCTGCTGCCATTGATAACCGACCCCTGAAATTTGAAGAATTCGAAGACCTGGTCAATCAGGTTATCTATGCCAGTGCAACCCCGTCTGATTATGAACTGGAAAAATGCGAGGGAGTGATTGTTGAACAGTTAATTCGTCCAACCGGACTGATCGATCCTCCCATTGAGGTAATGCCCAGCCTGAATCAGATAGATCACCTCATCGGAGAAATTCGACAGAGAGCCGAAAAGGATGAAAGGATCCTGGTTACTACCCTGACCAAGCGGATGGCCGAAGAACTTACCAAATACCTCTCAAGAATTAACATCAGATGTCGCTATATTCATTCGGATATCGATACCCTGGAAAGGGTAGAAATCATGGATGGACTGAGAAAAGGAACATTTGATGCCCTTATTGGAATTAACCTGTTAAGAGAAGGACTTGACCTTCCTGAAGTTTCTTTGGTAGCTATACTCGATGCAGATAAGGAGGGCTTCCTGCGATCTGCACGTTCACTTACACAAACCGCAGGCCGGGCCGCAAGGAATCTTAATGGGAAAGTGATTATGTATGCAGACAGGATAACCGATTCCATGCGAAAGACCATTGAAGAAACCAACAGACGCCGGGAAAAACAACTCAAATACAACGAAGAAAATAACATCACACCCCGGCAGATCGTTAAAGGTATTACCTCCATGATGGGCCGCCCGGTATCTCAGATAACCGGAGATCAATATTATGTAGAACCCTCTGAAACTGATCTCGCCGCAGATCCCCTGCTCCAGTACATGGATGCTGATGCTCTGAAAAAAACCATGGATAAGACTAAACGTTCCATGGAAAAAGCAGCCAGGGAACTTAACTTCATTGAGGCTGCCAGACTTCGGGATGAGTTATTTAAACTTCAGGAATATGCTGAAAAGCAGTAGGTATTACCCCAAGTATGTTTTCAGCAACTTGCTGCGCGAAGTATGGCGCAGGCGGCGTATTGCTTTTTCCTTGATCTGGCGAACCCGCTCACGGGTCAGTCCAAACTGCTCCCCTATTTCTTCAAGAGTCATTTCCTGAATACCAATTCCAAAGAAAAGCTTGATGATATCACGTTCGCGTTCGGTCAGCGTGGCAAGTGACCTTTCAATCTCACGAGTCAGTGACTCATTCAACAAGGATTTATCTGCATTTGGTGAATCATTGTTTGGAAGTACATCCAGCAGACTATTATCCTCACCATCTACAAATGGAGCATCAACGGATACATGCCTTCCGGAAACCCTTAATGTATCAGAGACCTTTTCCCTTGGAAGATCAAGTACTTCTGCCAGTTCTTCGGGGGAAGGTGTTCTTTCAAACTCCTGCTCAAATTTAGAGAAGGCCTTGTTTATTTTATTCAGTGAACCTACCTGGTTGAGTGGCAGCCTCACGATTCTGGACTGCTCAGCAAGTGCCTGAAGGATTGATTGACGTATCCACCATACTGCATAAGAGATGAATTTAAATCCCCTGGTCTCGTCAAACTTCTCAGCAGCCTTAATTAAACCAAGGTTTCCCTCATTAATAAGATCAGGAAGGCTGAGTCCCTGATTCTGATATTGCTTGGCTACTGAAACCACAAACCTTAAATTTGCCCGGGTCAGTTTTTCAAGTGCATCACGGTCACCTTTCTTGATGCGCTGTGCCAATTCCACTTCCTCCTCTACCGTGATCAACTCCTCTTTCCCTATCTCCTGCAGGTATTTGTCAAGGGAAGCACTCTCCCGGTTTGTAATTGATTTTGTGATTTTTAACTGTCTCATTATTCCTCCTCAAAATTTAGATTGCGAAATTAGACCCTTTTCAGATCAAAGTCAAGATAAATAACAGGTATTTAACATCCTGCCTGTATTTTATTTCCTCATTGACAATTACTTAGTTCAAAAACTATGACTTACGATCAGCGCAGAGTCTACCTTATCTCCAGATAATGAGATAAGGTTTCATGTAAAGCTTTAATCTTTTAAGTCCCTTTTTACCAGCAAGGAAAGTAAATTCGGTTGAAAGCGCAAAGTTACAAACGTATTGCGTAATATGCAATTAATCCGTCAGGATAAATCCCCTCAATATAAACACCACCATCCGATGTCTCCAGAATTCCTTCAATATCTTCGATACTGCTAACCTTTTCATCATTCATCTCTGTAACAATAAAACCTTCTCTGATCCCGGCACTGCGGAACTTTCCTCCACGGATACCTGAAACTTTCACACCGCTGCTTATCCCAAGTCTCTCCTTGTCACTGGATGAAATTTTATCAAAACTCGCCCCAAGTGCAGATATTTCTACCTCTTTTTCAACAATTCCTGTTCCACCCCGGGTATTTCTCAATACCACATCCATTTGAATTTTCTTATTCTTACGGTTTAATGTAACAGAAATCTTATCGCTGGGTCTGTAGCGGCTTACCTGTTCCTGGAGTTCAGCTGGACTGTTGACCTTAACACCGTTGATAGCTGTAATCACATCATATTGTTCGATGCCTGCATCTATCGCGGCTCCTTCGGGTCTTAGTCCTGTTACAAGAACGCCTTTAATAGCATCAATATTGTACTTCTTTGCCTGCTCAGCATCCAGCTCAACAATAGTCACACCAAGGATGGCCCGTTGAACTGCGCCGTATTCGATGATGTCTTTCGTAACCTTCTGGACGATGCTTACAGGAATTGCAAAAGAATATCCGGTAAAAGCACCGGTCCTGGATGCAATAGCTGCATTTATCCCGACCAGCTCTCCGCTGGTATTGACAAGTGCTCCTCCGCTGTTACCCGGATTTACCGCTGCATCCGTCTGAATAAAGGATTCAAGTGCAAGTTCAGCCCTTAAGATATTGATATTTCTGGCCTTGGCACTAACAATGCCGGCAGTCACAGTTGATGTACGATTATACGGATTTCCTACGGCAAGAACCCATTCTCCCAGACGTAATTTGTCGGAATTCCCAAATTCCAGAAATGGCAGGTTATCTGAATCGATTTTAAGCACAGCAAGATCCGTGGTTGGATCCAATCCCACGACAGTGGCATCATAAGTCCGCTTGTCGTTCAACACTACTTCCACTGCCTGTGATCCCTCAATTACGTGATTATTTGTTACGATATAACCATCCGAAGTTAGAATTACCCCAGATCCATACCCTACAACCCTCGGTTCATCACTACTTTCGGGAGTTCCGAAAAAGAAATCATAGAATGGGTTGCCGGAGCCTTCCCTGAATGCCTTCATTTTAACATGAACGACAGCATCTACAGCAATCTCAGCAGCCAGAGTAAAATTGGAAGGCCCATCTTCAGAGGGGGAAGGAAGATTCACATAGCGCATCCTGGGAGATTCCTGGATAAGGGTATGCGATTCATCCTTTTCTATTGTACTATATATAATTACTGCGATAATTCCTCCAAGAACCGCCAATAACATGGATCCAATAATTCGCTTTGCTTTCATATCAATGCAATTTATCTGTATAACAACTGTAAACTTAATTTGTTTACCCCTGGTAATTTATAAACTCGACGTCTTCCTCGCGCCGCGAGGTTAGGAGATTTATTAATTAACAGGGGTTAATAACCCAAAACTACAAATTCAAAACGAGTTGAAGATTCATTATGTTACAAATACTTAGTATTTTTAGAAATATTTAACATAATACCGGTGATTGTCAAATTTCAAAAATACCATGGGACGGGAAATGATTTCATTATGATCAATGATCCCGGTTCTGAATTCCCTGCTGATAACCATGAATTGATCAGGCAACTTTGTGAACGAAGGTTCGGCATTGGGGCAGATGGTCTGATTCTTATTCGAAAAGATGAGGATACCGATTTCCGCATGGTCTATTTCAATGCAGACGGGAAGGAAGGGAGTATGTGTGGCAATGGAGGTCGCTGTGCTGCCGCCTTTGCATTTCAAATGAAGCTTTGTGGCAAGGCAACAACTTTTACCGCCATTGACGGAACACATGTGGCAAAAATTATCAGTCCCGCTCAGATCCAGCTTAAAATGCAATCTGTCAATTCAGTAAGAGTTAAACCCGAGCATTTTGAACTGGATACTGGCTCACCGCATTATGTCAGATTTGTGGAAGATCTGGAAAATATGGATGTGCTCAGCCTGGGAAGAAAAATCAGAACAAGCAATGCCTTCAAAGCCGAGGGAATCAATGTGAATTTCGTGGAACAAAAACCTGATGGGCTCTATGTACGCACCTATGAACGTGGTGTTGAGAACGAAACCTTTTCTTGCGGAACCGGGGTGGTTGCTTCGGCTCTAAGTGCCTCCCTGCGGGATCCTGACGATGCGCTTGAATTTGATATCCGGACCCGTGGCGGGGACCTCAAAGTTTCCTTCCGGAAAGAAGGAGAACATAATTTTCGAAATATTATCCTGGAAGGTCCCGCAGAATTTGTTTACCAGGGCAGTATTGAAACCTAAAATCACTGGATGATGTTCTATGGTATCATAAGATTGGGGACCTGGCATATATTGACAAGGTTTACATGACAGGTCCGCCCCTCTGGAAAGAGGAAAATCCCACATCCCTGGGATACGGGAACCCCATCAAATTCTGGTCCTATGTCTTTATTCCGAAAGACCTTGACCCTTCCAAAAAATATCCTCTGATTGTATTTCCACACGGTGGGGTGCATAGTGATTTCTCTACCTATTACACACATATAGTCAGGGAGTTAATGGCCCAGCAATACATTGTCGTCGCGGCGGAATACAGAGGAAGTACAGGCTATGGAAAGGGACATTATGAGAAGATAGATTACGGTGGACTGGAGGTCGAGGATGTAGATGCAAGCAGGGAATACATGATCGCTAATTGCGAAATGGTTGATCAAAACCGCGTGGGAATAATAGGCTGGAGCCATGGGGGATTAATTTCATTGATGAATGTTTTCGATCATCCGGAAAACTACAAAGTTGCTTATGCCGGAGTTCCGGTCAGTGACCTTGTGGCAAGGATGGGTTATCAGACACAAGATTACCGAGAATTATATTCGGCGGATTATCACATCGGAAAATCGGCCCATGATAACCTGGAGGAATACCGGCGAAGATCTCCCGCCTGGCAGGCACATAAGCTGAAGACTCCCTTGCTGATCCACACCAATACCAACGATGACGACGTTAATGTCCTGGAAGTGGAACACCTAATTAAGTCCCTCAAAGCAGAAAATAAAAAGTTTGAATACAAGATCTATGAAGAACTTCCCGGCGGACATTCATTCAATCGTTTGGATAACAGGAAAGCACGGGAAATAAGATTGGAGATCTATCATTTCCTTGAGAATTACCTCTCCCCTCCACGGGCCTTTAAAACAGTAAAGAACCTGGAGAAAGCTGCCTATAAGTTTTAATACCTATGATCCATCCATACCTGAATCCGCTCATCAGTAAGTACGAGGCAAACCGGGATCCGGTTCGGGCGCTTCAGATGAAAAAGTACATGAAGAACCAGTTTGAATTCTATGGGATAGCTACACCGGACAGAAGGGCATTGATGGGTGCGTATATTAAGGAAACCGGACTGCCGGACTGGAAAGAGATCGAAAATATTTCCCGCAAACTCTGGGAAACGGATGAAAGGGAATGCCAGTTCACTCAACTGGACCTGATGAACCGAATGAAAAAGAACCTCTCACCGGAAAACCTTCCACTTCTTGAATTCCTTATTACAAGCAAGTCCTGGTGGGATACTGTGGACGGGCTCTCTGCCTGGTTTGTCGGCGAACTTTTCAAACGTTATCCGGATCTTATTCCTTCAAACACTGAAAAATGGATGTCATCTGATAATATATGGCTTCAGCGCAGCTGCCTGCTCTTCCAGCTAAAATATAAAAAGGATACTGATCTTGATCTTCTTTTCGGATTCATCACTGAACTCTCTCATCATAAAAGTTTCTGGATCAGGAAAGCCATCGGATGGACACTGAGGGAATACTCCAAAACAGATCCTCAGGTGGTCTCAGAATTCGTAGATGCTCACCCTGAGCTATCGGGACTAAGCAAGCGTGAGGCTCTGAAACAGATAAATCGTGTCAGGGATCGAAAATAACAGGGTAATTGATTGAATTATTAAATGAATACCTCCTCAAGTTCAATCCTGGAATCCGATTGTCTATCTACTCAATCTCCCATCCTCAGGGCTTGCTTATAGGTTGGCCTGACATGTCCGTAATCCCAGTACAAATATTCATGTTTCATACCAGTTTTGCCCCTGAGTTCAGGCAGAAAGGAAAGTCCATCTGTAGGTAAAGTGCCCGGGTAACCTATAATATCAGCGATGCTTGAAAGAATGTCCCAGAAGGCAATCATTTTATAATTTTGGCTCCCGGCCTGAACATTCTGTATCCATTCGGGATATCATGGCCGCATAGTTTTTGGCCATTTGTGGCCAGTCCTTTTCAGAATAGGGTTCATCTGAAGAAACCATGTAATGATCCGGACTATCTTTAGGATAATCAGAATAGTGAGGAATTGTATAGGAAATAAATAGAAAGAAGGGGTTATCACTGTTGGTTTTTATAAATACAATATTTGGCTTCTGAGATTCAGATGTTTCGGCCAGTGTTTCTCCAACTGGTAAAAACGCAATAAGTAAGAAAAAAAGAATAGATACGGTGATTGCTCCAGGCTGCTTCATTCTGAGGAAGTTTATTCTTTTACAAAATAGTGTGAAATCCTGTAAGAATCAACAAGTATTTTCCTTGGAGATACCCCATTTTTCTAAACTACATCGGAACACCTTCGGTATCACTTTCCTGCCTCCTACCCCATTTCCAGTTTTTTAAAAGTCACAGAGTGGTGACTTCTTCACAGGATGGTGACTAATGAACATTGGTTATGTATATTTTACCTTACCGTATAATGCTGTCACACAGCTTACTGTAATGCCATCTAAGCATACGCGAATGAAGTAAAAAGTCACACATTTGGAAAAAAGTCACTAAGGTGTGACTTTCGGATTTTCCGAAAAAGACAACCCTGTTTCTTTTCTCAGAAAGTATCCCCTTTTTGTTCTTATCACTTGTCGATTGCTGAAATCCAGGTACAGTCCCAAATCCGAAGAAGTCACCTGGAAATATTGGGGGCCAAGTATTTTCCTGATCAATAATACAATTTTTGCTATTTCAATCATTATTGACTGAAAATCTGTAATAATCAGGATTCCAGATATGATTTTTGGATTATTTCAAAATTTGGATTAATTTGCAACTATATTTCAGTTACATGTAATGACCAGAAAAGAAAAGCTCATCAATCGACTTTTACGGAAACCAAGGGATTTTACGTATTCAGAGCTTGAAAAGCCACTATCTAATTTCGGTTACGAGGAGATAAATACTGGAAAAACGGCAGGGTCCAGAAGAGCATTCATTAAAAAGGAAACTAATCATATAATCAGATTGCATAAACCTCATCCGAAGCCGGTTCTTAAGTTATACCAGGTTGAATACATTATTAATGAACTTAATAAGGAAAAACTCATATGAAAGATGTACTGAAATACAAGGACTTAATAGGGTCTGTTCATTATAGCTCAGAGGACGAGGTTTTTTATGGTAAACTTGAAGGGGTTGAAGACCTGGTTACCTTTGAGGGCAGCAGTGTCAAGAATCTAAATTCATCATTCAAAGAAGCAGTTGATGATTATTTGGATTTGTGTAAAAGTGCCGGAAAATCTACCAGCAAATCATTTAAGGGTAGTT
>JAUUZM010000008.1 GCA_030589965.1 Bacteroides sp. | reverse complement strand
ATAAGAAGCAAGGGGGGGAAAGCTTTATATTTCAGCAGGTCTCCTATGCCTCATCAAAGGAACCGCCCGGAGAGTGACTGGTTCACCGGTTTCAAATACATGAAACACCTGGGTATGTATGCCTACCGTGCTGAGGTTCTGAAAGAGATCACCAAACTAAAAACCAGTCCCCTTGAACAGGCCGAATCTCTTGAACAACTCCGTTGGCTGGAAAGTGGTTATAGTATAAGAGTTGATATTACTACAGAAATAGGCCTGGGGATCGACACCCCTGAAGATCTTGAAAAGGCCCGCAAAATTGTTTCTTCACAGTCCGACTAAAATATTGGTGTAAAAGAATTCACAATTCATAAAACTTATTCACAGTTAAGCTGGAAATTCCCTGTGATTTCCTACTTTTACACTCCCCCCCTGCCTGTATTGGCCAGCTGGGGTATTTTTTCCTCCAATTGGCTGTTTTTCAATCACTTATTTAAAACCATATCCGTATGAAAAAAATTATACTCATTACGATCCCTCTTCTGCTTAGCATTGCTATTTTTGCGCAAAAGGGAACTGACCTTATTATTTCAGAATACGTTGAGGGTTGGTCAACCAATAAAGCCATTGAATTATACAATCCTACCGATATTGCCATTGATCTTAGCCAATACCGGCTCACACGTTACTCAAACGGGAGTACTCCTCCCATCGCAAATGCTCAATGGTATGTCATTCTTAGCGGCACCATAATGCCCTACCAGACACGTGTATTTGTCCTTGACAAAAGGGATCCTCTGGCCACCGGGCAGGATGCACCTATATGGGATGCCCTCAAGGCCAGGGCGGACACATTTGTCTGTCCCCTTTACAATGATAGTTATGCGCTGTATTTTAATGGTGACGATGCCGTGGCCCTTGAAAAACTGGATGATTCCTTCATTGATATTTTCGGTAAAATCGGGGAGGATCCCGGTACGGCCTGGACCGACACAGATCCTTACAACACTGGCATGGGAAAGGAACTTAGTAAGGACCATACACTGGTTCGAAAAGCCAGTATCAATAAAGGTGTAATCGCCCCAATCGACAAATTCAACATTCTGGCGGAATGGGACAGCCTCCCTGCCAATACTTTTACCAGCCTGGGATGGCATGAATTCAGTGCAAGTCCAGACAGTAATGCAAAACCAGTATTTGACGCTACCAGTTACAACTTCAATGCCAAGATAGATGATGCAAGCGGAACATCCGTCGGAACGGTATCTGCCACAGATCCAAATGGCGATCCTATGTCATACTTTATCACCACAGGAAATTCTTTCGATCCCTTCACAATTAATAAGGTGACGGGAGAGATCAGCATAGCGAAAAGCGAAGAATTATACTGGAGAGATTATACGCTTGGCATTGATGTCAGCGATGGGACTTCACCGGTTTCTATGGTGATTGGGGTTACCGTGGAGGGAGGATTTGTCTCAGGAATTGAATCCATTTCCAACAAGGTTGATATCATCCCGAATCCGGTTGAAAACGGTACCTTCAGGATCAATTCAAGCCGGGAAATCTCCAGTCTTGAGATTTATAACCTGACAGGCAAGAGGATTATGAGTCTGCATAATAAAGATGTAAACAACTTTATGCTTGTACAATTGTCAGGGGTGAATACCGGGATGTACGTGATCAAATTAACATTCAGCGACGATTCTGTTTTGGCAAGAAAGATCCTTGTCAGGTAATTTGCTTTCTTTATAACTCCCGGCCAGACTTTTTAGCCGGCTCCCACATTTCAGACTATGTCAAAATACATTGTATTTTTTCTGCTGGTCTTTCCAGCTCTGAGCTTAGCCCAGAATTTTCCGGTAAGCGGTATTGTTAAGGACGATCAATCAGGAGAAACACTTATTGGCGCCAATGTTCTGTTTGCGGAAGCGACTGGAACGGTCACCGACATCAACGGGCAGTTTTCTTTGAACATCGCCCCAGGAGATTATCATATACAAATTTCGTACGTCGGTTACCAGACGATTCAGCAGGATATTCAGGTGAAAGAGAAGCCTCTGTTTCTTGAATTTTCAATGCAATCCCTTGTAATCGATGAAGTTATCATCACAGCTGATGTTGCCCGTTCACGAAAAACCCCGGTGGCCTTCACCAATGTATTGCCGGGAAAAATAGCAGAAGAACTGGGAAATCAGGATATTCCAATGATTTTGAATTCCACCCCAGGGGTTTATGCTACTCAGCAGGGCGGAGGTGACGGAGATGCCAGGGTGACCATTCGTGGGTTCAGTCAAAGAAATGTCGCCGTGATGATAGACGGGGTACCGGTGAACGATATGGAAAACGGCTGGGTCTACTGGTCCAACTGGTTTGGACTGGATGCTATAACCCGGACCATTCAGGTTCAAAGGGGACTGGGAGCATCGAAGCTGGCATTGCCTGCTGTGGGAGGAACCATAAATATTCTGACCAAGGGTATCGAAAATAAATTCTCTGGAAATGTTCAACAATCGTTCGGAAGTGACGGATTCATGCGTACTACCTTCGGAGTCAATACCGGCAGGATGAAAAATGACTGGAGCTTTACACTCGCCGGCTCCTATAAGCAAGGAGACGGCTTTGCCCAGCAAACCTGGACTAAAGGGTATTTCTATTTCCTGAGAGCAGATAAAAAGATAGGCAATCATATCCTTGGAATATCTGTTTTGGGAGCCCCTCAATCACACGGACAAAGATCCTATAAAGTTCCAACAGCAGATTACGATAAGGGATATTCTACTGGCTTGTTTGAGGGAAACTCCGATCTGTATTCCCTGATGATTGATCACAACCAGGGCAGGGTTGATGATGAGGGGTTCTACAACCAGCTTGGCGGATTCGGACTGGATTCCAGCAGTGTACAACCCTATTATACGAATTTCATTGATACCACCGGTGCTTATGGGAACGGAATCCGTTACAACCAGCACTGGGGTATGCTTCAGCGATTTGAAATAAATGGGACCGACACCATATACGGACCCAATGAAGCTCTTACAGAGAGGGTTAACAAGTATCATAAACCACAGTTCACCCTTCGCCATTTCTGGGAAATTAATTCCCGCATGACCCTTTCAAACGTAGCCTATCTTTCTGTTGGTAAGGGAGGTGGAGTCAGGTTAAAATCATCTTCCGGTCTCGTTGATTCTCAGGGTTATATGAACATGCAGTACCTGTATACTACAAACAAAACCAGTCCATGGCTTAGCACACCGGAAGGACAACGGGTAAATAATTACATGCGCATACTCAAGAATGAGCATTCATGGTATGGGCTGCTTTCAACTTTTACCTACAATTATTCCTCTGAATGGACGATCAGCGGCGGACTCGACCTGAGGAGTTATTCAGGAAAACATTATGAAGAAGTATATGACCTAATGGGAGGTGATTACACCACCAGTATTTCAGATCTTAACAAACAGCCCAGCGCACACCTCAGGGAAGGAGACAGGAATAATTATTATAACGATGGTCTCGTAAGTTGGGGTGGTTTGTTTTTTCAGACAGAATATTCCAATGATAAAATTTCCGCCTTTGTAAACCTTACTGCGGCTGTCTCTGGATACAAACGCGTCGATTATTTTATGAAAAAGACATTGCATGTCGGCGATACGGTCCTCAATATCGGATGGGGAGACACCATCGCCTACATGGGTAATTCATATGACAGGAATTCCCTCGGATTGGAGTATAATAGTACCGATTGGACCTGGTTTCCTGGATACACTCTGAAGGGAGGGGTAAATTACAACCTGAACGATAAGATGAATGTATTTGTAAACCTGGGCTACCTGAATAAAGCGCCCCGGTTTTCCAACGTTTTCTATTATGAGAATGTTAAGTTTACGGACCCGCAGAACGAAAAAGTCCTGGCCGCAGAGCTGGGCTACTCATTCCATCACCCTCGATTTGCAGGGAACCTGAACGCATATTATACACGCTGGAACAATAAACCCTTCGACCAGACTCCGGTCATTACAGGAGATGACGGTGAAGAATACAGGGCCAACATAAACGGAATGAATGCCATCCATAAGGGAATCGAGCTGGATTTCATTTTCAAGATCCGGCATAATCTTGATTTCGAGGGATTGGCATCTCTCGGGAACTGGACATGGGATACTCAGGATTCTCTGCGGGTTTATGATGAAGAACAGAATTTTCTCTTTGCCCGGTATTTTGACACCCGTGGAGTGCATGTGGGAGATGCTGCACAAACACAACTGGGTGCCAGCCTGAGATACGAACCCATAAAGGGGCTGTATATTAAAGGCAGGATTACCTGGTTCAGCCGTTACTATTCCGAATTTGACCCCATTACACTCGATCCAAATTATTATCCAGGCTCTTTTGATGAAAATGGAAAACCCAGGGATTCCTGGAGGATACCGGATTATTCCCTGGTGGATCTTCACATGGGATACTCAAGAAAGTTTGGAAAATACAGGGGTGGACTACGGCTAAACGTCATTAACCTGCTTGGAACAAAATACATCTCTGATGCGCAGAATAATGACCAGTATGTCGGACAGAGCACAAATTCATTTGATGCCAGATCAGCATCCACCTTTATGGGAATGGGCCGCAGATTTACCCTTTCCCTGAAATTTTCATTTTGATACAATAATTGCTAATCCATTTGAAGATGAACAGACTAATTCAATTTATATTTCTGAGCGCAATCAGCCTCAGCAGTTTTTCACAGATCACCATAGAAGAGGCAAGAAATGCCAGCGTTGGAAGCAGTGTAACAGTGACCGGGATTGTTTTAAACGGGGATGAACTCGGAAGTATCCGTTACCTTCAGGATGAAACCGCAGGGATAGCCGCGTATCCGGGTTCAGGATCGGTTCCGTTTTCAGCCGTGCGGGGGGACAGGATTACGGTTACCGGAAAAACTAAAAAATTCTACGATCTTCTTGAAATAGATCCAATCACTGCTGTGGAAATCCTCTCTTCGGGTAATCCCTCGCCGGCTCCAAAGGTGATCTCACCGGATCAGATGGGACCTGAGGTGGAGGGACAATTACTCCAATTTCAAAATGTGACTTTTAAGAATTCCGGCATATTTGACGGCGATAAAAATTATCCTGTGAGCAACCAGGGAAAAGAAGGACAGGTAAGGATTTACAGGGATTCACCATTGGTGGGTACTGTTATTCCTACCGGTGCAGTCAATGTAACGGGGGTTTGCGCCCGTTTTTATGAGACATTTCAGTTACTTGCCCGTGATCTGGACGATATCGAGCAAACCAGTCCCATTTTTTTTACTGCCGTACCTGCCCTGTCCAACCTCAACCAGAACGGTTTTACCCTCAGCTGGGAAACCAACATTAGTGGAAGTACGGAATTCATGTATGGCAACTCCGATTCACTCGAGAAAGGGATTGTCAGTGTTCCCGGAGACAGCACGGTACACCAGATATCCATCACAAACGCAAATCCCTCCGACCTTCTCTATATCAAAGCATTTTCAGTAAGTGGAGTGGATTCTGCCATACTTGATACAAAGGTATATGTTACCCAATCTGCTTCAAGCGGAGAAGTCCGGGTTTATTTCAACCGGGAAGTAGACAACACGGTCTCAAGCGGAGAGGATGCTTTGCGTGCCTACAGGGCCATAGATGATACCCTGATCAACTACATAAACAGGGCAAGAGAAAATATTGATTTTACCATTTATAATTTTAACCTGATTGAGGTCTCTGATATAACGGCAGCATTGAATGCAGCCCATTCGCGTGGAGTAAGCGTAAGGGTTATCCATGACGGAGATGCCATTAATGAAGGATTTGCAAATCTTAACCCGGCCATTGGCAAACTCATTAGCCCACCCAGCGACTATGCAAATAACATTGGCATCATGCACAATAAGTTCATTGTTTTTGATGCCCATTCAAGCGATCCCAATGTGCCCATTGTGTGGACAGGCTCAACCAATTTTACAGATGGACAGGTAAATACCGATCCCAATTCCGTAATCATTATCCAGGACAAAAGCCTGGCAAAGGCCTATACCCTTGAATTTAACGAAATGTTCGGAACGGATGCTGCACAACCCAATAAACCAAATTCCCTCTTCGGAGCCTCTAAAAAGGACAATACCCCACATGAATTCATAATTGGAGACAGGCGGGTAGAATGTTATTTCAGTCCATCCGACAACGTTCATTCCAAAATCAAGCAGACCATCGGACTGGCCCAGGAGGAGATTTCTGTTGCTACAATGCTCATCACCAAATCAGACATAGCCTATGCACTCAGAGATCAGCAAGAGGCCGGAAGAAAAGTTCGCGTGCTGGTAAACAGCAAGGGAAATTGTTCCGATGCTGTAGTCAGCATACTGGAGTCCGCCCTTGGCAACCTGTTTGTAGATGCTACAGAAAATGGTATCATGCATCATAAATATATGATCGTTGACAGGAACGGGGAGGAACCCATTCTCTGGGTAGGATGCCATAATTGGAGCACTGCCGCAGATGTCAGGAACGATGAAAACACCCTGGTAATTCATGATGCGACCCTCGTAAATATATATTACCAGGAATTTGCCAAACGATGGACAGGCAACGGTGGACAGGTTGGAATTCAGTCCCTGCATCTGGATGGTACTTCCTGGCAGGTTTATCCAAATCCGGTACAGAATGAACTGCATTTACTTTATGATGGCAGCTCTCCGGCAGAAACTGTTTGTGAGATCTATAACCTCAACGGACAACGTATGATGAAGGTGAATAAACATATGGTACCGGGGCTAAGTTCCATCAATCTTCCACCGGAAATCAATCAGGGAATGTATATTCTGCAGATCCGATGGAACGGCCAGACTGAGACTGTTAAATTAATGGTTGAGTAGTCCTTGCCTATTCATACCTCAGGGCATCTGCAGGGTTCTTGAGTGCTGCAACAACAGTTTGGAAACTGATTGTAATCAGGGAGATCAGCAATGCTATCACAAAGGATAGGAGAAAAGGCGTAACGCTAATTTCGATTCTGAAGGCAAAATCTATCAGCCAATTCTTTATAAAAAAGTATGCAGCAGGCCATGCAAGTATAGTTGCAATCCCGATTAAGATTATCGTTTCCTTTGAGATCAGGCGAACCACCTGAGATGCACTTGCTCCCATAGATTTTCGTATCCCTATTTCCTTGGTACGTTGTTCAGTAGTAAAGGCTGTCAGTCCAAGAAGACCCAATGATGCCACTAAAATGGCAAAAATAGAGAATACCATAAAGATTAACTTGGTGCGTTTCTCCTGTGCATATTTTGTGGCAAAATCATCGTCAAGGAAAAAATACTGGAAGGGTGAGTCGTTAGTGAATTCAGCCCAAATATTTTCTACCTGGCCCAGTGTCCCTTGCATATACTGAGGTTCAACCCTGATAGTAAGGTATGGAATCCAACCCCAGTCTGAGGGCCTTATTCGGATCATGTAGGGACGGATTTCAGTATGCAGAGATTCATTATGAAAATTCTTCATAACTCCAACCACAGGCAGCCGGTTGACATCATTCCCATCTTGACCCGGCTGGAGGAAATTAGTTTGTAAAGGTTCTTCAATACCAAAATTGCTTACAGCCGCTTCATTAATAATGATATTACTGCTGTCAGAGGCATAATCTCTGCTCAGAAACCTTCCGTCCTTAATTGATATCCCATAGGTTTTGGGGAAATCAAAATCTGCATAGTTTACCTCCAAAAGGAATGTCTGATCATTGGTTCTGCCCTCCATCAGGTGAGCATTGTAATTATTCGAATGTCCCGGGACCTGTGTGGAGGAAGTTGAGGATAGAACTCCAGGGATTTTTAAGAGCTCCTGTTTAAATGTTTCTACCCTGTCTTTGTCCAATGTACTAAAACGCTCGATTACAACAAGTTGTTCCTGATCAAATCCCAGATCCTTGTTCATCAGGTAGTTCAATTGCCTGCTGATCATCAGAGTACCCAGAATGATAAAAATGGATATTCCGAATTGGAAGATCACCAGAACACTGCGAAGTTTACTACTTCGAGTTCCAGCCTCCAACTTTCCTGACATCACGGCAAGGGGCTTAAATGAAGCCAGGAAGAAAGCGGGATAAGAACCAGCCAGCAGGCCCACAAAAATGACAAAACCAATAAGTATAGGGATTCTGTACCATGCTGAGAAATAATCGACAGAAAGAGATATCTGGGTTTGATTCTGGAATAAAGGCAGGGTGAGTTCTACGACAATTAGTGCAAGTAGCAGGGCTATAATAACCATAATAAAAGATTCAGCAAGAAACTGCCAAACCAATTGTCCTTTTCTTGATCCTACAACCTTTCTCAATCCTACCTCACGTGCCCTTCCTGCCGATCGAGCTGTGGATAGGTTCATGAAATTAATACATGCAATGACTACAATGAAAAGTGCTATTAAGGAAAAAATGTATACATATTTTCGATCACTTGAAGGCTTCATCCCATGCTCAATATGGGTGTCAAAATGAATATCGGCTAAGGGTTGAGTTTGAATTCTGTAATAATTACCACTGGCCTCCCATTTTTCCAGCTCAATCCCAATATACTGTTTGATTTCCGGAGCAACATACTTCCGGGTAATGGGGTCAATTTTCTGATCAAGTTCACTCGTACCAATGGCATCTTCCAACAATAGATATGTGTAAATATTATTGCTTGTCCATTGAGTGTTATTGGCCCTGTGCTGACTTTGAAAATCTACTACAAAATCACAATACATATGACTGTTTTCCGGAAAGTCTTTCATTACTCCCGTAATACTGTAACTCACACTATCGTTAAATAACATTAATACCTGGCCCATTGGATCTTCATTCCCAAAATACTTAGTTGCCATTTTTTGAGAAATAACCATGGAGCGTGCTTCCTTGAGCACACTGGAGGGATCTCCGCTGATCAGCGGAAAGGAAAATATTTCGAAAAATCCAGAATCTGCCCAATAAAAATCATTTTCAAGAAATGTCCTTTCCCCCTGGCGGATCAGTACGTTATCCCAGTCGTCAACACGGCTATAGTTAACAACCTCAGGTATTTCATCAAAGAAAGCCGGTCCCGAGGGTATCGCTGAATTGGCCGTTGAAAGCTTTGTCTCTGCTAATTGTCCGTTCAACCAAATACGGACAATCCGATCACTATTTTCATGGAATCTATCATAACTTGATTCATGAATAATGAATAATGTGATCAGAATACTGCATGCAATGCCAATGGAGAGACCCAATACATTAATAAGGGCATAGGCCTTTTGTCGGATTATATTGCGGATGGCAACCTTAAGGAAACTTTTAAACATTGGTTCTGAGAGTTGGTTGGTTTGTTCTTGGGGATTTAATGTAAGACGAAATAATCAGGCTTATGTTACATAAAATCACTCATATTGCAAAGCTTCCATAGGGTTAGCACGGGCAGACCTCATAGCCTGGTAAATAACTGTAATCAGCGCAAGAAACAGGGCTAAAAGGGCAGCCAGGAAAAACAGCCAGGCTTCAATATTTATATGATATGAAAATTTATCCAGCCATAATTTCATTCCAATATAGGCAACCGGGAAGGCTATTATGTTTGACCAGAGTACCCATTTTGTGAATTGGGCAGACAACATCAGCGTGATTTTTGGCATTGAAGCTCCCATCGCTTTCCGTATCCCAATCTCACGTGTCCTTTGCTCAGCAGTATGAGATGCCAGTCCAAATAATCCCAGAGCAGCAATGAATATGGCCAGGAAGGTGAAAATGCTAAAAATATTTGCTGTTGTCTCTTCCTCATTATACAGACTCTCAAGGGAACTGTCCAGAAAGTAGTAATCAAAAGGTTCTTCCCCAACAAACTTATTCCATGCTACCTGAATATAGTTAATGGTCTCGTCCATCTGTTCTCCAGATATGCGTATCGAAAGATACTGAGGATGGGCCTTCTCATGCATAAGTCCAATTGCAAGGGGTTTTATCTCATTGTGCAGGGATTCAAAATGATAATCCTTTACAATACCTCGTATTGCATACTCAACTTCTTCGCCTTTCATTCCTATCCCATAGACTGTCATACCGATAGGATCTTCAACTCCTATCTCCTTTGCGGCAGTTTCATTTATCAGAATGGATCCGTAACATGTGCTGTCATTCCTCTGGTAAATTCCACCATCTACTACATGCATCTGCATGGTATGCAGGAAATCATAATCTGCCTCCATTGGCCGGAGATAAATCAGCTTGCCAGAATCGATGGTATCGATCCTGAAGGGGAACTGCTCAATTGTACGGCCAGGAAGTGTTACAGAAACAGAGGCAGCATTTATCCTGGGATGTTTCATTAATACCTTTTTGAAATCTTCCCTTTTTTCCTGTAATGCATATGCCCGTTGAACCACCACAATATTATTACGGTTGAATCCCAGATTTGATTCCCTGAAGAATTTTACTTGCTGGTTTATGATCATGCTTGAAATAAACAGGACGATCGTGACTGTGAACTGAGACAACACTAGAAATCCCCTTAAGCGGGTGCTGTACATTCCCTCAAAATTTCTCCCCTTAAGGATATTAAGTACTTTAAATGAAGAGAGGTAAAAAGCCGGATAACTTCCTGCAAAAATTCCGATAAGAAAGGTCCCAAGAATAAACAAAGGAACCAGCCAGATATTATCTAAATAAAAAATGTCCAGATTTTTACCCGTATAGGTATTAAAAGGACGCAGCATTAGTTCAAGAACCACAAATGAAATGGCAAGGGCCACAAAACTGTAGATAACCGATTCAGATAAAAACTGCATGCTTACCTGCCTCCGGGTAGCACCGACTACTTTCCTAAGGGCCACCTCCTTAGACCTTGCAGCAGACTTTGAAGTCGCAAGGTTCATAAAATTAATGCAGGCAATAATCAATATCAAAATGGCTAAAAGTGCGAAAACATAAGTATAAACCTTGTCCGTACCAGCCTCAAATTCACCTTCTTCCTTGGAATTCAGATGAATATCAGCCAATGGCTGCAAGTATAATTCATAGGTATCTTCTTCTGAAAAATTCATGGTTTTGTCTCCCATGAATTCTTCGACATAATCGATAATATTGTTTTTTACCATTGCTGGAAACCGGGATTCAATGGTCTCTACCGAATGTTCGTCTTTGGCAAGAATGTAGGTGCATACAATTTCTGCCAGCCAACTTTGTTCCTCCCAGGGCTCAAGGATCCCATTCAGGGAGGCCAGGTAATCAAAATGATAATGAGAGTTGGATGGCACATCCTGACAAATACCAGTGACTTCGAATTTCCAGCCGTTGTCAAGTGCAAGTATTTGCCCAATAGGATCCTTGGTTCCAAAATACTTTTCAGCTGTACTTTCTGTAAGAACCAGGGAATTTTCTTTTCTCAAAACAGTTTCCGGGTCGCCTTTAATCAGAGGAATGCTAAAAACCAGGAAGTATGAATCATCGGCATAGTAAAATTCCTCGGCGGACATATGAGTATCTCCAAAAGACACCATTTTATGACTCCCCTTTAACAGGCGTACGGCCTGTTCAATTTCAGGAATATCTTTGATCATAGCATTGCGCAAAGCTATGGGGGTCATGGCACCATCCATGAAATTCCCCTTACTTTCTGCTATCCTGTTAACCCGGTAAATCCTCTGCCAATCCGCATTATACTTATCATAGCTAATTTCATCATGAACCAGGATAAGTATCAGTATGCTAATTGCAATACCGACAGAAAGTCCAAGAATATTTACAACAGAGTGAACCTTGTATTTCAGGAGGTTCCTGAAGGCGATTATAAAATAATTTTTAAACATACTCATTCCCCAGCATAACGGTACATACATTATGCCATCTTACATAATGCGCTTATTATCTGAGCGATAATGAGTATTAATATAAATAAAATACGGATTTTCGTGTCCGTATATGAACACATCTGTACGGATAGGAACAGGCCCTTATATGTCAATCCTCCATCTCAATATAATTGAATTCCAGCTCCACAGCATCTGCAAGATCTTCTCCATCTTCCATCATTTTCTCATCACCTTCTTCGTAATACCAGTCAATGATTAATTCAAGGCCATTGTCTTTCAGGTTTTTTACATGCCGCAAAATTTGTATCATATACTTTGAGGAAGATGAGTTAAAGTAGGACATTTTAAAAATGAACTTAAATTCCTGAACTTCATACCTATTCCCAGATTTGAGTGAAGAGTCCTCAAACCTGGTAAGCCATTCAAGTATATCGTCATAAAATCCAGCGACATCTTCGGGTCTCGATATTCCAGATATTTCAAAGTGCCCCGATTCTATCATGAAGGTAACCTTGGGCGTAAATTCTGTTGCGGGAATGATTAAACTGTCCATTGCTTAATTATCAATATGATTAATGTGAAGAATTAATTCGAAAATCGAATAATTAGTTTTAGCCGGGAGAAAGGAAAAGGTCAGTTCATGATCAGTAATTTTAGCCATCTCAATGAATCCCAGTCCGGCTCCACCTTTCTCTGTAAAAATACCATTGGTAATGGTCTCCCGATAGAAATTTTTTAATTCCCCCTCCCCGGAGGCATTTATTTTCTCAATCTTCTGAGAGATCTCTGTTATGTCTTCATCTCGAATGGGATTCCTGGACATAAGCACAAAACCATTATCATTTCTGCTTAACTCAAATTCAGGAAAATAATCGGGATTATCCAAAATGAAATTTTCAAATTGATCTGAATATTTCAAAATATTTTCCAGCACCTCGATCATTAGGGTAAGTAACTTCTTATAAAGAACCGGCTGAATTTCAAATTTCTCTTTTCTTGATTTCAGATCATTCAGCAGAATACCGATCCTTTCAAAAGTAAGTTTACCCTTGAACTTAAGTACTGATGTAGTGGTATTACTCAAAATCCTAAGATAAAACACCAAAATAATAAAAAATGAAGGATCAATGAATGAACTAATTGAACAAAGCGCTGTCTTGCTGTTCATAACCTTCATCAACCGGCAACCCGGACATCCTGGATGCTTCCACCGCCAGGCGGTCACATCGTTCATTTTCAGGAATATTGTTATGGCCTTTGATCCAAACCAGTTTTACCTTATGTTTCCGTAAAAGAGGTAAAAACCTTCTCCATAAATCAGGATTCTTTTTCTTTTTAAATCCTTTTCTCTCCCAATCAAAAAGCCATTTCTGATTTACTGCATCACAAACATACTTTGAGTCTGAATAGACTGTAACATTGGAACCACTGAACTTTAACTGTTCAAGTGCAACAATTACTCCAAGTAGCTCCATTCTGTTATTGGTTGTAAACCTGAACCCGGCCGAGAGCTCTTTTCTATGTGTCCCGTATTTCATTACAACACCATAGCCTCCAGGACCTGGGTTCCCGCTTGCCGCACCATCGGTATAAACAATAATCTTAGGCTCAGTCATAAATATTCATCTCCTTAACCAGGTGCTCTGCCTCTGCAAACTTGTCAATAATAAAAAGTATGTATCGTATATCTACACAAATGCTTCTTTGAAATTCCGGCTCGTATATGATATCTCCACTCATCGATTCCCAGGTCCCGTCAAAATTCAACCCAATAACTTCACCCCTTCTATTCAGGACCGGACTACCTGAGTTACCGCCGGAGGTATCCAGGTTTGTAAGAAAACATACATTCATCACTGAATCCTTACTGTATGGATAGTACTGTTTTTTCCGGAATAGTTCTTTTAATCCTTCCGGCAGGTAAAAATCCCTATCCCATGGGTCTTCTTTCTCAATAACTCCTTTCAGCGTGGTGAAATAATTATAATCTACAGCATCCCTTGCATGATACCCTGAAATGGTCCCATAGGTCATCCTCAAGGTCGAATTGGCATCCGGATAAAAATTGGAGTCCGGAAACATTTCCATCAATCCCTCCAGGTAATTCATGGAAGATGCAGCATATTCTGCTTCAAGATCCTCGTATTCCATCAGAATCTGGTAATAGGTGTTATAAAGTGAAAATGCCCCAAGGAATGCAGGATCCTTCAATAGTTTCTTGTGTTTGGAATCCTGAATGAATTTGTTGAATTTGGTTTGATCTGCAAACACAGATTTTTTATACAGGTGAGAAAGATATTTTTCAATATCATTATGAAATTTCTTTCTTAAGGTGCTGAAAAACCCTGGAAAGTAGATGGGTTCAACCCTGTAGGCATATTGGTTGATTAGTTTATTGGCTATTTTTTTATCTGTCGAAGGATTGAAATCCCTGAAAAAACCCTTTGATTCATTGTCTAATTCCATGATAAGATCTTCCCTGCTTTCTTCCCCGGAACCATATCCAAGTTCATTAAAGTAGAGGGGAAGGGCAGATGCAGCAAAACCAAATATCTCCACAGCATCATGTAGTAAAAAAGTTTCCTCCAGGTAGCTAAGGGCATTTTCCATCTCCTTCCTTTCCTCTATCACATCCACCATTTTCTGAATTGAGCCACTATATTTTTCCTGACGGGAAGAGTCCATTTCCACCCAATCCATAAATTCATCTTCAAGGGCCTTTCTCCTTTCAGTTACTCCAAGCAAAGAGATTGAGCGATTTTGTCCGATCGAATACTTATAATAATTACTAAGTCTGGAGTGTTTGGCTGTATACTGTATCCTCACCTTATCATCTGCAAGCATATCCTCTTCAATAATATCAAGAGCCACTTTACGTATACGTATACGGTTTGTATTTTCAATTTCAGCCAACTCATTTACCCTGGCTGATGTGAGATTTCTACTGGTAGTACCCGGAAAACCCAGGACCATGGTAAAATCATTTTCATTATAGCCTTCCAGTGAGACTGGTAGGTGGTTCTCGGTCTGGTAGGGAATGTTTTCAGGAGAGTAGTCCGCCGGCGTCCCATCAGGAGCGGTATAAATACGCATCAGGCTGAAATCAGCATTATGCCTGGGCCACTCCCAGTTGTCTTTAGAGCCGCCAAAACTACCGATCGATTCAGGGGGAGCGCCAACCAGCCTTACGTCCCTAAAAGTCTCCATGACCACTAAAAAATACCTCAGACCTTCATAAAATGGAAGGACAACTGCCTCATAATGTGTCTCTTCGGTAGCTTCTTCAGTTATTAACTCAGAGATTTCTTCAATCTCAGCCTCACGCTCCTGGGTTGTCATTTCATGATGCACCAGTGACGTAACCCGCTCTGTAACCTCTTCCATCCGAATGATAAAAGAGATTGTTTTCCCCGGGTTTGGAAGTTCTTCTTCTTTTGACATAGCCCAGAAGCCATCAGAGAGGTAATCGTGTTCCGGTGTGCTGTGTGACTGTATCTCATCCTCTCCGCAATGGTGATTGGTCAGGATCAATCCCTCTTCAGAAATTATTCCAGCGGTACAACTACCATAATCAAGTGACCCGATAACATCCTTTAGGCTTTTTCCCCCTGGTCTATATATGTCATCCATGGAAAGCTCACATCCCAATTCCTCCATTTTTCCCATATTTAATTCCTGGATAAATGGTAAGACCCACATTCCCTCATCCGCGTATGTCGGAAGAAGAACAATGAAGGTGAGGAAAAGCACGATAGCTCTGCGAATCACGCGATTACAATCCATAGCATTGCAATATAACTTTTATCTTAAAGGATATCAAAAGAATACAGGTGCAATTCTCCCTATTTGTTTACTTTTGAGGACATAATACAAGCATGAGAGATCTCAGAGAAATAGAAGATAACGAATTGCAGGAATTTGTCCAGCAGCATAATGAAAAGCCATTTCGGGCAAAACAGATTTGGGAATGGGTCTGGAAGAAAGCAGAATTTGATTTTAACCGGATGAGTAATCTGCCTGCCGGACTTAGAACTGCCCTTCTGGAAAATTTCAGTATCTCCAGCTTGGTTATTAAAACGGAGCAGGTTAGCAAGGATGAAACCCGAAAATATGGGTTTACAGGAATTGATGGGAACCTGGTTGAAGGTGTATTAATTCCGAGCAGGCAGCGAGTTACCGCATGTATATCCTCCCAGGTTGGGTGTCCCCTAAACTGCAGATTCTGTGCTACTGCGAAGTTAAAGGACAGGAGGGACCTGAGTGCTGGAGAGATTTTTGACCAGGTGATATTATTACAGGAACAATCGCAGGCAGCCTATGGAAGAGGATTAAGTAATCTGGTATTCATGGGCATGGGAGAACCGCTATTGAATTATGAAAATGTGCTCAGGGCCATTCATTTTATTACGACAGATTCCGGACTAGGAATGTCACCGCGGAGAATTACCCTGTCCACTGCCGGTCTAATAGAAGAAATTAAAAGACTGGCTGCTGACAAAGTAAAATTTGAACTGGCTATTTCTTTACATACTGCAAACAATGAAAAAAGGAGCATGATCATGCCGGTCAATAAATCAAATCCTCTTCCAGAGCTTGCTAAGGCAATTCAACATTTTCATCAGGAGACTGGACACAGAATTACCTATGAATACCTTGTAATGGGAGATTTCAATGACAGTTTGGAAGATGCTAAAGAACTTGCTGATTTTTGCAGGATTACACCCTGTAAGGTAAATCTAATTGAGTATAACGAAGTGCCTGGCTATTCCAGGAAAAGATCTTCACCTGCCCGGATCCAGGCCTTTTCAGACTTCCTTGCATCAAAAAATATGATCGTAAATATCAGGAGAAGCCGAGGGGAAGATATAGATGCAGCCTGTGGCCAGCTGGCAGGCAGGATGATTTCCGACTCATAGCAGTTTATTACTCCTCTCCTGTTGGCAACAGTTTCAACAGATCCTGCATCCCTACCAGTCTTAGTGAAAACGCAATAATAACGGTCCACATCGCAAGTAGCAGTATACCTACGTACCAGTTTTCAATTAATCTTGAAGCGAGCAATCCTCCTGTCAAAATCAGTGGAAAGGAGAGGCATATTTTAATTATAAAGGGGAGGTGAACTTTAAGGTGTAGTCGCCAAGCTGCAATTGCTAACTGCCCTAGAGCCATATAGACCTGGGTAACCAGACAGGATATTGCAGCTCCGTACGCCTGAAACCTGGGTAACAGAATGAAATTGAGAATCAGATTTACTAATACCGCTGAAAGAGCAAGAAAAATCAATTCTTTCAGATTCCGGTTTGCCGTAAGAAGAGAGCCGAATATATGAGATACAGATATGGCTACAAATGCTATCATCAGGATGGTGAAAATCCTGGATGAGGCTTCAAGATGTTCCTGATATAAAAGACCGATCACCTCCCTTGAATAGAAAATGCCTATCGAAGACAGCAGGATAGATGGAAGAAGTATCAATGTGAGGGACAAACCGAGCATTCCTTCTACAGGTTCGTTTCTTTTCAACATTCTCGAAAATATCGGGAATAACAATCCAACAAACAAGGTAGCAAACATAAAGGCAGCATCCAGTATTCTAAATGACTGGGCATAGATCCCTACCTGCTCTTTTCCCCTGGGTAGAATCCTTTCCAGCAATACTGAGTCAACACGGTAATAAATCATCATGAGAAGAATAAGAATTGCAAAAGGATAGCTTTCTTTTAAAATGGCCGCAAATTTCTTCAAGTTAATCTGAAATCGGAAATACTTTGACTTGTACAGGACGATGATAAAAGCGGTAAGGGCCGTAAGGGAATATGCTGCAGTCTGGGCAAGAATGAACCATTCAATCTGAAAAGATCTGTTCGAAACATTTCCCCAGAGAAGAAAACCACAAATAATAATTACCAGTGTCCTATCCATTACTGATATCAAACTATCGGTGCGGAAATAATGCAGGCCACTGATGTTAGAGCGAAGATATAATAACAGGGATGCCAGGAACTGATTCAGAATAAGCAGCCAAAGAATGTTGAACTGTTCCTTCTCATATCCAATTAACAGGCCAACCACAAGGCAAACTACCGCATAAAATATTGCCAGCAGAAATTTCAACCCTACAATATTCGAAAATGCTTTGCTCAGTTCTTTCGGATTTCTTGCAATGTTCCGGTTATTAAAATTGGTAATCCCCAAGTCAAGCAGAATATTCAGCAATACGGCAAAACTAAAAAGGGAAAAGTACATACCATATACCTCAGCCTTCACGACATTCTGTACGGTACGATCGATCCCAAAAATCCAAAATGGTTTCACGAGGATGTTCAGGAATAGGACCAGAATCAGATTTGTGACAAATTTTCTCTTCATCTTTGAAACAAAGATATCTGTTCAAACCGTTATTTAAATTACAAACTCTATTTTTGTTTGAAATAATACCAGGTTAATAGACAGTCTGCATGAACATCGCCGTAAATACAAGATTATTACTTAAGGACAGGCTAGAAGGAATTGGCTGGTTTATGTATGAAAACCTCCTGAGAATTACCAGGGCACACCCGGAGCATACTTTCCTGTTCCTTTTTGATCGTCCCTTTAATTCTGAATTTATATTCAGCGATAACGTAAGACCGATTGTTATCCCTCCTCCTACCAGGCATCCTGTTCTCTGGTACACATGGTTCGAATACAGCCTGCCTCGTGTTCTAAGAAAATACAAGGCTGATCTGTATTTTGGACCGGATGGTTATATGCCGCTCAGACTTAATATCCCCAGCCTGATAACCATTCATGATATTAATTTTCATCACCGCCCTATGGACCTGCGCTTATTTGACAGGATCTATTACCGTAAATACTTTCCTCTCTTTGCAAAAAAGTCAGATCGTATTGCCACTGTTTCGGAATATTCAAAGTCAGATCTTGTAAATAGTTACGATATAGATCCTAATAAAATAGACGTGGTTTACAATGGAGTAAATGAACTATACTCACCACTTAAGCCAGACGAAATTGACCTGTCCTTGAAATCTCTTACCGGCGGAATCCCTTACTTCGTCTACGTCGGATCCATGCACCCGAGAAAAAACCTGTCCAATCTATTGCTGGGGTTTGATGAATTCAGGACAAGTCTGGGCAAGGAGTTTAAACTTGTCATAGTTGGTGAGAAAATGTTTATGACAGAGGATATTGACAGAGCATACGCCGGTCTCAGGAACAAAGACGATATTATTTTCACAGGCAGGTTATCACCTGTGAAACTCAGGGAAGTGCTGGGAGCTTCTGCCGGCCTGACTTTTGTCCCACTTTTCGAGGGCTTTGGAATACCCCTGCTTGAGGCAATGCGCACCGGGATTCCCATTCTTACTTCCAATGTTACTTCATTACCTGAAATTGCAGGAGAAGCAGCAATTTACGCCGATCCATTCAAGGTTGGGGAAATAAGCGACGGGATGATTAAATTGGCTACGGACCAGAAATTAATCTCTCGTCTGATAAAAACTGGTCAGTCCAGATCTAAAGAGTTTAGCTGGGACAAGACCTCTGAACTTTTGTGGAGTTCTATCTGCAGGGTAATCTAAGTATGCTTAAACAATACCAGAATAAGGACAGGCTGGAAGCCGGATGTGATGAAGCTGGTCGAGGTTGTTTAGCGGGTCCAGTTTTCGCTGCTGCAGTAATACTTCCTAAGGATTTCTCCCATCCGGATTTGAATGATTCAAAAATATTGACGGAAAGGGCGAGGTATTCTCTCAGACCCATAATTGAATCTGAAGCTCTCAGTTACGCAGTTGCATTGGCAAGTCAGGAAGAGATTGATTCATTAAATATACTCAAGGCTTCAATATTAGCAATGCACCGGGCCGTTTCAGAACTGAAAATTTCACCAGAACATCTTCTGATTGATGGTAATCGCTTTAACCCATATCCCGGAATTGATCATACCACCATTATTAAAGGAGATTCAATCTATATGTCCATTGCTGCAGCATCCATACTGGCCAAGACTTACCGGGATGATTATATGCTGAGTATACATAAGGAATTTCCGCATTATGGTTGGGATACAAATAAGGGTTATCCCACAAAAAAACACAGAAACGCAATTCAAAGTCAAGGTTCCTGTCAACATCACAGGAAAACATTCACCCTCCTTCCCAAACAATTCCAGATTCCTTTTGATTGATTTCAGATACTTACTCTAGCATCCGTCTTTCTTCCCAATATTTCATCTTTT
>JAUUZM010000148.1 GCA_030589965.1 Bacteroides sp. | reverse complement strand
ATGGCTTTCAGTCCTGCTGCCATGCACTATCCGGGTTTGATCATTGAAGACCCGGGGGTTGTTCATAAATCCTATCCAAACTACTGGGAGGACCTGAAAGCGGTAGGATTCAATGTGAGGGAACTGGACTAACAAGGGCTAAATGCCAATCTCCCATCATTGATTCCCGTTTAACATCCTGATTCCCGTTCTGTGATATCTTTTCCCGGACTTTCTACCTCTTGTCTTTAAAGAATTCCGTAAGCAAACTGGAACATTCCTTCTCAAGTATACCGGATTTGATTTTCGTTTTTGGGTGGAGAATATCCTGAATGATCCTGCCAAAACCCGCCTTTTGATCACTTGCTCCATAGACTATCCTGCCCAGCTGACTCCAGTTGGATGCTGAGGCACACATGATGCAGGGTTCAAGTGTAACATACAAAACACATTCATTTAGGTATTTGGCCCCAAAACTGTTGGAAGCCGCAGTTATTGCAAGCATTTCAGCATGCGCTGTGGCATCATTCAGGGTTTGGGTCATATTATGTGCCCTGGCAATGATCCGCTTATCAGCCACAATTACTGCTCCAACTGGAATTTCCTGCTCTTCTCCTGCTCTCTGCGCTTCTCTCAGGGCCTCATTCATAAAATACTCGTCTGAATAGATCTTATAGGACATGAATTATTACATTTGTACCACAATTTTTTTACAAATATAATACAGATGTACAGAACACATACCTGCGGAGAACTTAGACTTGAAAATGCAGGAGAAACAATAAGCCTGAGCGGTTGGGTGCAACGTTCGCGAGACCTTGGAGGAATGACCTTTGTAGACTTGCGGGACAGGTACGGTATAACCCAGCTGGTTTTTAACATGGAAGACAACGAGGAGCTATGCCGGCAAGCCAGGAAACTGGGAAGAGAATTTGTCATTCAGGCCCATGGCTCAGTAGCTGAACGTAGCAGTAAAAATCCCAAATTGCCAAGCGGGGATATAGAAATACTTGTGAGTGAATTAAATCTGCTAAAAGCTGCCGAAACACCTCCATTTACTATTGAAAATGAATCCGATGGAGGTGATGAGCTGCGAATGCAATACCGGTTCCTGGATCTTCGCCGTCCGGTTATGAGGAAAAATCTGGAACTACGTCACAAGATGGCCCAGGCCATCAGGAAATATTTTGACTCTGAGGGTTTCTTAGAAATTGAGACCCCTAACCTGATCAAGTCAACTCCTGAAGGGGCTAGGGATTTTATCGTTCCTTCAAGGATGAATGAGGGACAGTTCTATGCCCTGCCACAATCTCCCCAGACTTTCAAACAATTATTGATGGTGGCCGGATATGATAAGTATTTCCAGATTGTAAAATGTTTCCGGGATGAGGATCTGCGTGCAGACCGACAGCCAGAGTTTACACAGATTGATTGTGAAATGTCTTTTGTTGAAAGGGATGATATACTGAATACTTTTGAGGGACTCACGAAGCACTTATTCAAAGAGGTTCTGGATGTTACCATCGAGGGGTCTTTTGAAAAGATGCCTTATGATAAGGCCATCGAGGAATACGGATCAGATAAACCAGACCTCAGATTTGGCATGAAAATAAAGGAGCTTTCCTCCATTGCAAAAGGAAAGGATTTCAGGGTTTTTGATGATGCAGAATACATCGGGGCAATTTCGGCAGAGGGATGTGCCACATATTCAAGAAAAGATCTTGATGGATTGACAGATTTCATTACCCGTCCCCAGATTGGCGCCAAAGGGATGATTTATGCCAAGTATAATGAAGACGGATCCTTTAAATCCTCAGTGGACAAATTTTTCGGAGCAGAAGATTTGAAGGCCTGGGCAGATGAAACAGGAGCTGCTCCCGGTGACCTGATCCTTGTTTTGGCAGGAGATAGAGGATCTACCCTTAATGCCCTGTCCGAGCTAAGACTGGAAATGGCAAACCGATTGGGTCTTAGAAAAAAAGGTGAGTATAAACCCCTCTGGATTGTAGACTTTCCCCTTCTTGACTGGGATGAGGAATCACAAAGGTTCCATGCTATGCATCATCCTTTCACATCGCCAAAACTGGATGACCTTGATCTTTTCGAAACCGATCCGGGTAAAGTGAAAGCCAATGCTTATGACCTGGTAATTAACGGAGTTGAGATAGGTGGCGGATCCATCAGGATTCATGATGAGGACCTTCAGAAACTCATGTTTAAAAATCTGGGATTTACAGAGGAAGAAGCCGAAAAGCAATTTGGCTTCCTTATGAGTGCATTCCGTTACGGTGCTCCTCCACACGGTGGGATAGCCTTCGGTTTTGACCGATGGGTGGCGCTTTTCGCCGGACTCGATTCAATACGGGACGTAATTGCCTTCCCTAAAAACAATTCAGGCAGGGATGTTATGATAGATACCCCTTCTGAAGTGTCTCAGGAACAATTGGATGAACTTGGACTTCAGAAAAAGAAATAACACCAGTTTACAGCGATTTCGTTACAGCGCATTTCCCGACCTTTTATTTAGATCAAAGTAATATAAGGGCATAATGTTAAATAACTTACAGCATTTTGTTGATAAGTTGAAAAATGATGATTAATTAGCATCTTAATTACATTTATATTTCAACTTTAATTCTCAACCAATCGAATAATGCTGAAGCTGAACATTGAGGACGGAATTTACAGGATCTCATTTTTCAAAACAAAGCGGCTCAATACCCTGATCGCTGATCACCTGAAAAAAGAACTGATAAATATTATTTCCAAACCAGGCCTGGAAGTTATCCTGAGTATGGAAGGAATTGATTTTATTGACAGCTCCGGATTTCAGGCAATAGTGGATGTTGTTGACCAGGCTGGTATTTCAGGCAGCCGTTTCAGAATTTCGGATGTATCTCAGGAAGTGTATGAACTGCTGAGACTCATGAAACTTAGTTTTGTTTTCGAGATAAACCCACAGAGAACAAGAGCTCTGTCGGGTGTTGCATAATCCGGACAGGATAAGTGATCTCAGGTCATTTAACAAGGTAGGAATTTTCTGTTCTCCCCAATTCCCCATTGGGAGATAAACCTTCAGCCACTATATAGTAGGTCGAAGCCTTTTCAGAATTATAAAACCGAATAATTGCTTTTCCATGGGAATCTGTTTTGACTGATGGACTCCAGTAAAGGCTTGAACGATTATCCTCAATCAGGTCATCAAAATCAGTGCCATAGGTGGGAGAGTAAAACTCGAGCGGACGATGATAACCCAACATTTCAAATGTAAGTTTGCCTCTTATTATATAACGACCACGCTTTGTAAAGATGGCGATCACTCCATTGGCTCCCCTGACGCCATAGATGGCTGCACTCGGACCTTTAAGTACCTCGATTCGTTCAATGTCAGCTGGGTTAAGGGATGCAACAGCGCCGGCATCAGTTGGTACATTATCTATTAAATAGAGAGGCTGGGTGCTGCCGTAAAAAGAGGATGGACCACGGATCTGCACATCATTCCCATTTACTACGACCCCCGGGATTCTTCCCTGCATCATATCAAATACAGAACTGTAAGTTTGCATGTTTTCATCAACGTATAAAACATAATCAGGTGTACTGTATATCCCTTCTGTTTTTGGCTGCATCGAATCTACTTCTGGCTCATATAATGGTTTCAGGGTATTTGTCCCACGTATCGCCATTTCTGAAGAATAGGTTGAAAAAATCTCATCCGGTTTTTCAAGATCACTGTCCTCAATATAAATAACAAGGTTCTTTTTGCCATTTAGCCGCCTGGCAGTTATCTCAACCTGGATGGTATCTTCATAATCGGGAAGTTCAAATTCATATTGCCCTCTGGAGTCTGTACGTGTTATAAATACATCATTGAATTCACTTAAAACTGTCAATGTAACCGGCACGTTCTTCAAAGGTCTGTCGAAGAGAGTTTTTGTAATTGTTCCACGAACCAGGATGCCATTCTGGATGGGATAGTTTATAGCTTTTGTATTTTCATTCATTATATCCTCCCAGTTAAACCTTCGCCAACCCTGAGTTAACATCAGAAAATCTAGCGCCTGAAGGGTTTCTTTTTCCTGATCCTTGAAGTAAAAATCAGGCTTTTCAATTCTGCCTCCAATATCTGAAGATAGAAGCAGGTTGGAAATAATGTCGGTCTGGAAATCTGCTGCATTATTCTCCAGGTTACGATCCGAAACTGATAGGGAAAACTCACCTTCAACAGGTTGACCCGAGGCATTTCTGGCAACAAGCGTCAGCTCAACCTTTCCCATTTTTTGATATTCCTGTTTGTCCGTTCTGACACTAAGATTTATTATATCATCGGAGTGAATAAATGCCAATCGTTCACATCGGGGCTCACGCTTGCTGTCGAAAAGAGTAATATGCAGGATGCCGCTTGGGAATTCTGTTGTGGGGATGTCAAGGATTACTCCATCTTTTCCGATGGATACCTCGGATGTAAAAAGAAGTTTCCCCCGGATATGGCAGGCAATAAAAACAGCAGGATTCTCGAATGTGCTGCCTATACTAAGCTTTATACCTTCCCTGGCATTCTGGATCAGATGAAGGTGGTATCCTGAAGTCTGAACTTCAGGAAGGTTAAATCGCAGTGTTTTTCCGTTTTCCAGGTCGATTTCTGCCTTGTATTTCATTCCCGCTTCAGGTGTGAAGCTGATGGTTCCCATTCCTAGATCTGAACTTTGAAAACGGGCCACCAAATTATTTTTTTTATCAAAAACGCTTCCGGATACCGGTAGCCCCAATCCCAGTTCATTTGCAGATTTAATACCAACAGTGGATGTAATTCCGTCAACCAGGTATCCCCCCTCCGGGAAAAATTGAAGATCCAACTTCCTGGCTTTCTTGTTGCTCTTTCGCTTTTGTTTCTTACTGGCCAGTTTATCGTCCCTGTACAGGTTGATATAATTCCCCGGATTCCAGATATTAAAATTTCGTTTAAAGAAATATTCTGATCCGGAATTCCTCATCCAGTTGGTATAGGCCCTAATCTGGTATAGTCCTTCGCGCATGGTGTCAGGAAGATGGAAATCTCCCTTGGCTGATCCTTTCTCAAGCTTAGCCAGCTGGATCAGTGTCATAGTCCCATATGAATTAACTATTTCAACCAGGAGGTTCTTGCTTATGGTATCCGGCATATGTGTTCTTGCATCCAGCAGGTAAGCCTTATACCAGATTTTTTCCCCGGCCTGGTATGAAAGTTTATCCAGGTGCAGATATACCTTTTGTTGAGGATACCTGGAATAATGATTCTCAATCTTTTTTTCAAATTCGGGAATGATGGTGGGAGAGGGACTAAATACCAGACCTGCTGAAAGCAGAAGAAAACTGCCTGCAATTATGATACATGTTATAAGCCTGGTATTCATTTGTGATAACTAGTATTAAATGTGAATTTGCAATAATTAGTTCGTTTTTCCCAATTCCTCCCAGTATTCAAGAGCTCTTCTTGTATGAGGTATAACAATTGTTCCGCCAACAAGATTCGCAATGGCAAATATTTCAAAAAGTTCTTCTGTATTCAGGTCATCTTCATGACACTTTTCCAGGTGGTACCTTACACAGTCATCACAACGCAACACCAGTGAGCTTACAAGTCCGAGCATCTCCTTTACACGGCCAGAAAGTGCTCCGTCCTGGAAAGCATTTGTGTCCAGATTAAAAATTCGCTTAATCACTTTATTATCCTGTGCAAGCAATTTTTCATTCATTTTACTCCGGTAGGACCGGAAATCATCAATTATTTCTTTTCCCATGGAAACTATATTAAAGCTTATGAGTCTTGCCTTGCAGCAAATTTTCCAACCATTAAGGCCACAATAATGGCTACGTACATAGGGCCGACAATACTCAGGAGAATAGCCAGTGAACGGGTTTCCTGGATGGCCGGGGTGATATCCCCGTATCCCAGTGTTGTCATAGTAATGAAGCTGAAATACATGGCCTGGGGACCATCGATTATTTCCTCAACGCTGAATGCATCCGGAAATGACCAGGCGATTGCAAGGGCCAGTAGTCCTCCTACGAATCCAATAAGAACATATCCTGAAACAACTCCGAAAATTACATTATGGTCCACTACTTTTGCATGCATGATGTTTTTAAGAGTCAAAACAAGTAATAACACCAGAACAATAGAAGTGGTAAGGGGTTGAATACTATTCAGGAAAGGACCAGTAATTATAAACTGCAGCCATTCCAGTATTACTGCAATTATGAAAAAAGAGCTGGAGAGTATTAAAAATCTTCTTTCGTTCTGAAAGGCATACATACCACTTATAATAATACAGGAGTAGAAAATAGTCGAAAAAAGTTCCAGTTTCCTCGGCTCATTTACCAGGAGGGGATAAGCAATGGTGGCAAATAGAGAAATAAGAAATAGCAGAAAGCGGTTTTTGTTTATATAGTCCATTTTCAGCAGTTTTTTTTTCATTATCAATGTTATGAATTCAGTCCGTAAAATCAAAATTTTATAATACTACCCATTTTTGTAAATTTAGACCCCTCATTCAAACAGAGATTATTATGTCAGGACACAGTAAATGGTCAACAATAAAAAGAAAAAAAGGCGCTGCCGATGCAAAAAGATCCAAAATGTTCTCCAGGGTTTCAAAGGAAATCCAGATAGCAGCAAGAGAAGGCGGACCTGATCCCGAGATGAATCCTTCTTTAAGGTTGGCAATAAATAATGCCAAGGGAATTAATATGCCCAAGGATAATATTGAGCGGGCCATCAACAGGGCAAGCAAAGAAGCCGATGCCCTTCAGGAATCTACCTTTGAAGGATATGCTCCCCATGGGATTGCCATTTTTGTGGAATGTCTTACGGATAATAACAATCGGACCGTTAGCAATATCAGGGCTATCTTCACCAAGCGTGGGGGCAGCCTGGGAACAAATGGTTCTGTAGCTTTCATGTTTGACCGCAAAGGTGTTCTGACTGTACCCAAGGGTGAACTTGATCCGGATGAATTTGAATTGGAGATCATTGACGCTGGAGTTGAGGATATTGAACTGGTCGGCGATGCTTTCATCGTTACCTGTCCTTTGGAAGAATTCGGTAATGTGCAGAAAAAACTGGAGGAACTCGGAGTTGAGGCAGAAAATGCTGAATTAATGAGAATTCCTCATGAGACAAAGGAATTAAGCAATGATGAAGCCCTTAAGGTCCTTCGAATCGTAGATGAGTTTGAGGAAGACGAAGATGTTCAAAACGTATGGCACAACCTTGAACTCACAGACAGCCTGGTAGAGGCGATGGGTTAAATGATTGGGAGTTCCAGGCTGAATATTGTGCCATTTTCTTCAGATGAGGTGAATGAGACTTTTCCCTTAAGGTATTTCTCTCCCAGTAGTTTCATACTATAGGCTCCCAGTCCCCTGCCCTTCCCCTTGGTTGAATAGGATCGCTGGAAGATTTGTTTCCTGACCTGATCAGGCATACATCCTGGGTTGTGTATCTGGATACTTACCATACCTGAGTTTGCTATACAGTTCACTGTGACAGTTTCTTCAATATTGACGGCCTCGAGGGCATTCTTTATCATATTGCCGAGGATTCTCTTTAAAAGAACAGGATCGGAATTTATAGTGATTTCAGAGACTTTGTTGATAAAGTGAATTTCTTTATTCAGGGCTAT
>JAUUZM010000059.1 GCA_030589965.1 Bacteroides sp. | reverse complement strand
GTATTCCCCAGCAGGGTAACGCCCGGTTCCATCATTAGCGTACCGCTTGAAGTGACCCTGAATTCCGAGTCGAAGTAATATGGGATGCCCATATCCGGCATTGTAAACACGCTGTTTACATCCCTGAAATTAATGAAAATATAGTCCGTCGTGTTCCCCGTAAGGTCCACTCCATTGCCGGTCGACCAATGTCCGTTTCCGCGGAAATACACAGGATAATTACAGTTTTGAATATTCGTCGAATCGATCGTCAAAGTGCCGTTGGTATAGACATCTACCCCATAAGAGCTGAAATTATTTATAAGGGAGTTCTTTGAAAGGATAAGTTCACCTTTCCGGACATAAATGGAATTGGCGTACTCAACGATGCAGTTATTAAGTTCCACAAGTCCGAAATTGGCATTATTCTCATACGATACATAGATCCCGGGCCAGAATCCAGGAGTGGTACTGGCATTGGCCGTGAATGTGGCGTTGTTTGCCGTCAGTGTTCCGAATACCTGGATATACTTCCCCGAGTTGAACCTCAGCTCAACTCCTGACTCAACGGTTAATGTTACCCCCGCGTTGACATTTATATGATCCGTAACGATGTAGGGGCTGCCTACAGTCGTAAGGGTTGTGTTATTGCTGATTGTTCCACTGATATTGGTTTGGGCGCTAAGGATAATAGGGGAGAAAACCAGGACGAGAACGAAAAAAAACTGCCTTTTCATTTTATTAGGGTTTTTATGGATTATGCAGTGCAAAACTTACAAACGGGATGTGGTATGATCCGATGTCTGTAGGAAAAATACTTTAAGGTATGAATATACGGTATTGTTTGTAATAATCAAATTTGTTTTGACAAGTATGCGGAAGGCTTAGACAAAAGCATCCGAAAAATGAGTAATTTTACAGGAGATTTTGAACGACAATTATTAAAAAAATATAAGGTGGTCTACAAATCGTCAAATTTTAAATCTTTAGACCCAATCGTACCCTCTTGTAAAAAGAAGATGTACAATTCGCTTGAGGAGGCCCGGGATATGATCCGGTATATTCAAGAAAACCGAACGGTAAGGGACTTGAATGCCTATCAATGCCGCAGCTGTGGTATGTGGCATCTAACAAGTAAATCCAAATGATACAACAGATAGAATCCACACACCTGTCGATTCAACTTACTCACTAAATTCTTCCACCTCACCATTCTGATATTCGCTGATCCCTGCCATCTTGTGAATAGTACTGGGAGTGTTGCTGACTCACGACAACCGGATTTTCATAGTGACTTTCAGAACTGATCCACCAACAGGGGCCATCAGGAGCTGAATGAAAGTGAACTGTCCGATGAGCTGCCGAAATTTATATAGACAGTGTCAGAAACCGGGGGAACTTAGTTTTGTTCTCTGAGATTGACTTTAATAAATATTTGGCGTAAATTTATTAGGGAGAATCGCAGCAACCATAGCAGCAAAAGCCTGACCTTGCCCCTGGATTAGCTTTCGCACCGTTTTTTCTTTTCCCTTTGTGAAGTATCATTCATTTACTAAGCCTGTCTAAATACGTAAAACCCATTCGCATTTAAATAATTCATTAACCATAATAAAAACCCCTGTTAAAATGAAAAAGATCAATTTTACTTTAATCGTAGTCTTAGTATCCATACTGTCCGGAATGGCACAGGTAACACCTCGTGGTTTCAATTTCCAGGCAGTTGCACGGAACGACGACGGAAGTCCCAAGGCAAACACATCTGTTGATGTGGTTTTCGGGATATTTCCCGATAATGTCTCTATAATCCCCATCTACAAAGAGAAACATACAGTTACTACAGATCAGTTTGGTGTATTCTCTGCGACCATCGGTAGCGGTACTCCTGAAACCGGCGCTTTTGAAGATGTTCCATTCCAGGATCATGAAAGCGAACTGGCTGTCTGGCAATTGCAGGATGATATCGAAGTACTTATAACAAGGACCCGCTTGCTCTCTGTTCCCTACGCCAAAACTGCGGAACATGCAGAATATGCAAGCACGGCCTTTTTTCCGGCAGGAATGATCATTCCATTTGCCGGCCCGGAAGAAAATATACCGGATGGCTGGGTTCTATGTGACGGTAGTATCCTTAATAAAAACGATCAGCCACGTCTTTTCAATGCAATAGGTACAGCCTGGGGCAACGGAGGGGGAGGTGATAATTTTAACATTCCTGACATGCGTGGGGTCTTCCTGAGAGGCGTATCCTATTCAGCTACCCATGATGAGGACAAGGCCAGCAGGACTGCCTCCAAAGCTGGTGGAAATACGGGTAATATTGTAGGAAGCTTTCAATCTGAAATGTACCATAGCCACACCCACAGGTACAACGACTATTACTGGTATGACGGGGGCAATGTTTCTATTTATTCAACACCCGGAGGAGATGAGGTGGGCGAACGGCGAAATGATCCGAACAGGTATACCTATTCCGCCGGAGGTAATGAAACCCGACCCGATAATGTATATGTCAACTACATCATTAAGCTTTAAGAATTATTAATGATGTCATTGATGTATAAAATCATGATACGAAAAATATATCCTGCCCTGCTGTTATTGTTATTGGTTCAATGGACCAATTCCCAGGTCTGGTCACCCTGGACCATCACCAGCATGGGAGATACAACCTTGGTTGTTGTAGATACCCTCACAGCACATACAGGAGGAGATTCTCTTGTATCCACCTACTTCAGCTATACGCTAGGCCAGATCATCGACCAGAATTCTGGCAATCCTATAATGTCTCTCGGTTTTTGCCAGGGATCCACTGTGAGAGTCCCGGGTAACATCGATACCCTGGGCCAGGCTTATACCAACGACCTGAATATCAGGATCTTTTATACGAAAAATATTTTCCTGGACTCCGAGTGGCAGTCTGAAAATCCTGACATCTACTTTGAACTTCACCAGTTTTCGGATGATGGAAAATGGGAGAGAAAAGTCTATGAACGAAAGTTCAAACAACTCGAAGGTATCCAGGCCATGAAATGCGTCGGAACTTTTGAAGATGGCATCCCGTATTACAGGACTTTCTCGGATAGTATTGATGTTGTACTGGGACCCGACCAGCTTCGTGACATGAGGTTACTGGCCTATGCGGTCGGGCATGCTGATACCCTTATCAAACAGGATCTGGCTGATCAGTCAACCTTACCCTACGAGCGGGCAATTGACTTCAGGATTGCTGAAAAGACCCTACACGGTATCACCCTTTCATGGCTTGATAGTTCAGCCTATGCAGAATCCTATGATGTATACCGCGATGATATTTTCATCGGTAATGTAGTTTCCGGAACTTCCCGCGAACTGAGTTTTGAGGACAGGTATGTTTTTGATTCAGAAACATCCCTGATGCCGGGTAGTAGCTATAATTATACCATCATTGCCCAAAATTCGGGATTCCGGCATTTTTCTGATTCGTCCATGTTTGCCGATGAACTGGCAGCCTCCTCTCTTGATATTGGCCTTGCCAGTGAAATGGGGGGCAGCAGTTTCAGGATTTTTTGGGATAATTCAAATATGCAGGAACAGAATTATGACCGGCTGACAATTAAAAGGGCTGAACACATAATCATGGAAAGCAGTGAATTAACAGATGAATTCGCAGACACCATGCCTGTCTACGGGAAAGTACAGGATTACAAACTCCTGTTAAGCAAGGATGGGAATTACCTGGTTGAGTTTGATCACCAATCAGGACTGTTCCCGCCCAATGGTGTTGCCAGTGGAAAGGTCCTCACAGCAGAACGGAAACTTCCGCTTAACGCTGTGACAGTAACCGCCACCACCGCCTTAAGCGGGGATACATCATACGTCAGTACCCAAACCGATAAATTCGGGAATTTTGAAATTGCCGGGATATTTTACGGACGTGAATCCATGGTCACAGTCAGTATCGATAATGATACCTCAAAGATTGAGGTATGGTTAAGCGAGAAGGCTCCGGCTTCAGATATGAATGTTATCTATGTATCCGAAGGTATTGTGGATACAGATGATGCACCTGTCGTAACTTCCTTCAATACATTGCCTGTTGATACCATAAATGTTGTTGAATTGAGCCTTGAATGCGATGATCCGCAGAATACCCTTTACCAGGTATTCCGGAACGGGGAATTACTGACCATTACGGAAAACCTGTCGATTACAGATGATGAGGGACTACCAGGGACGAATTACCGCTACTCCGTTATTCCTTTCAAACATCTTGTCGGCAAATCATACCTGCTTGGTGATATGGTCAATTCAGATGTTGAATTTCCCAAGATCATTGTACCGGATGTACTCCTGGCAGCGGATAATACCAGGGGATATGTTACAGTGGAGGTTCAGCACGATGCTCAGAACCTTGACGGGATTAAGATTTTCAGGGACAGTATCCTGTGGAAAACTACGGAGAACCCGTGGATAGGGAATGATTTGATGGCCGAACCGGGCAAAGAATACGAGTACAGCGCCCAGGCTTTCAGGTATGTCGGAGACAGTACCGTATTGTCGGGGATCATCAGGGCAAATGTAGTCTACCCCGAGCTACCGGAATGCAACAACCTTTCCTCCAGCAGTGAGGATGGTTTCCTCGAAGTCGCATGGGATTTTAACGCGGCAGAACTTATATACAATTTCGATGGTTTCAGGATTTACCGCGATGATATGCTGATCGGTTTTGTACTCAAAGGTAAACACAGCTTCTATGATTACCATGGTATTCCGGGCGGCAGCCATCTTTACTCCCTCACTTCTTACCTGCAGGTGGAGGATGAGATCTATGAATCCGGGGAAGTGAGCCAGGTCTTTGGAGTACCCGGTCTGTCGGCTCCTCACTATATTGATGCCAGTAAGGATGAAGACAGTGATTTCAACGACCAGGTTTTTGTGTCATGGGCCTCAGATTACCAGGACACATATGATGGATATATTGTTATTCGTGATGGAGGAGAGAATGGTGAGGAGTCATTTGAGATACCATCACCCTTCCAGGAATCCTTTATCGACATGGTAAACCTGACGGACCTTAATTATAAGATGGGATTCTTTGAAAACCTTATCAAAATGGGGAATGCTGAGGTTGAATACAAGCTTCTGGCTTATGCAGATCACGAGGATACACGTTATTTCTCGGATACCGCCCGCACTTCCTACACTTTCAAACTTCAGGATACATCAGGGGTTTTTGCCCCTGTGAATTTCACAGCCTCCGACAATACATCGGGGAATATAACGCTGGATTGGGACTATCCTGAATTTGTGACTTCTACCTTCCTCTTATACCGGAATTCTGAACTCATCGCCGATTTGCCTGTAGGAACCCGGAGATATCAGGATATTGAGGTTGAGACCGGTGCCCGATACATATATCATATGCAGGCTGTATTTGAGGAGGATTCTTCCATTTTTGTGGCAGATGCAGGATCGATTAGCTCGGGACTACTGATCCATGGAAAGGTTCTGGATCAGAATTATCAACCCGTTGATGATGTAAAACTGGATCTGACAATCTACTATTCTGACCTTAGTCAATACAAGAACAATACGCTGAGTAATGAATCCGGATATTTTGTCTTTCCTGAACTGTCCCTTCTCAATTTCTCGGACATTCATATTAGGGCATCCGGAGTGAATTCCCAGTTTGTTACAAATCCACTTTCCATCAGTTCAGCCGAATGGGAGGGCTCACATATATATGTTGAATTCGTTGATGCCACAGACTATAAATTACTGCAGCAGGAAGATGTTGCCACACCGGTGGCTTGCCACGGTAAGGCGGACAAGGGTTCAGGATTATTATTCCTTACCTGGGGTGCCTCCAATCCGAATTTCTCATATTTTGAGATTTCAAGGGGATTCAGGAAAATTGGCAGGGTTGAGAAAGGTGAGCCGATGATCCTTACAGACAGCTCAGCCTCTCCTGGCCATATACAGGTATATACAGCACAGGCATTCCTGGAGCAGCCGGAGGGTAACCCTGTTGGTTCTGCACTTGTACCCTTTATTGCAGAAGCTCCTTTCCTGGCACCTGTAGAAAATCTGGAAGTTATCCCTGTTGACGAAAAAAACCGTGTCGAAGTATCCTGGTCCCATCCCACAGATAATGTGGATGGATATTACATCTACCGGAACAGGGAAATGCTGGATACCTGTACAGAGGTGCCCTTTATCCATATCGACAATACCGGAACACCAAACTATTCTTACACTTACGGCGTGACGGCTTTCTGGCATAACAGCGATGGTACTGAATTTGAATCTGAACTGGCCGAAAAGGAATGTGAATTCCCGGAGGTTTTCGATCCTACGAATATTTCCCTTACCCAGAAGAACAATTCCATTGAAATTACCTGGGAATGTCCAGCAGAGAATTTTGATGGATTTTTAGTCTACAGGGACAGTGCCGTAATTGATACAATGTCTTCCGAACAGTTCTATTACAGGGACTTTGGGGGCTATGCAGGGAAATACCATAGTTTCGGAATATCTGCCTTCCGCAGGATTGCTGGTATCATAATCACTTCAAGGATACGGGAAAAAGCCTTTGTATTCCCGGAACTGGTCCGTGTTGAAGATTTAAACTCCGATTCTACAGACAGGTCAATTACCCTGGGCTGGAGCTATGGAGCCGAAGAGGATTCACTGGCAAAAGCAGTAGATGGATTTAGGATTTTCAGGGATGGAGGATCTGAGCCTCTTGCTATTGTCCATGCGGATAAACAGACTATCTATTCCTTCACGGATTCTGATGTCGATCCTGAAACATCTTATACCTATAACCTTATTGCTTTCAGGGATCACGAGCTTGGTTATTTTCAATCACCGCACGCAGCCCTTGCCGTCAGTACTGAAAGACTGCATGCCCCTGTCAATTTTGTGGTAGTACCTGATGCTGATCACGGATACTTCAAACATAGCTGGGAGTATTATGACAGGCTGGATATCGATGAATTCATGATCTTCCGCCCATCAGAAGTTGAAATTATTGTGGCCATTGTGAAGGGGACAGACCGCTCTTATATCGACACCGAAAGCACATGGGGAGATTTCTCAATATGTGCGGTTAAGAACGGTAAAAGGTCAAACTACATCGGCTACAGTACGGGAAATATTTCCAACAGTTCCAGCTATTCGATCGATGCTTCCAAAGGGACATCGAGCAAAGTCAAGCTTCATCTTACAGGCCTGAGCGGTGGATCTACATACAAAATTTACAGGGACGGTGAACTGATTGCCACACAGGAAATTCCAGCCGGTGAATATGAATATGTTCTCTATGATTCTGATGTAGATCCGGGAAGGAAATATGTTTATTCCATGTACCAGGGAGAGCCTCCTTCGACTGCATCAGTGGGATGGGCAAAACCAGACGGTGTAATCAGCGGGTTCGTACGGACCCCGGAAACTGCGGGCGTGCCTAACGTAGCCATCACCTATTCAGGAAAGTACTATTTCGTCGACTCAAGCTTTAACTTTGTTACAGATACAACTGTTACGGATCCATCAGGTGCTTATGTATTCAACCAGGTAAGCTACAACCAGAGTACGGAGTATACTGTCCAGGCATTCCGACCGGGCCATCATTTCAGGGAAGATACAAAACCGGTGATTATTACGGATAACCGCTTCCAGGTTAACTGTGATTTTACGGATACCTCAGCGATCATACTATTGGGCAGGGTTAGACATGAAGAGCTGCAAAGGGGATGGGAAGGGGTTCCTGTAATTCTAAGGACCCTGAAAGAAGGCGGATTCCAGGAGGTCGATACATCCCACACAGATGAAAAAGGTTTTTACAGCTTTAACATCGAGCCTGATAACCCTGTTGTATTAAGCTACCTGCTTGAAGTAATCTCTGATATTGAAACCCATACAAGAGACTATGCATTTATCCTGGACACGGTCAGATTCGATTCCGATACGCTGCGGAAGTTTGCTGCTATTACAAGGCATGACTTCATCGACACCCTTACTTCTGCACTTCATATCTCTGTTGTAACAGGCGGAGGTACAGAAATTCCGAAACCGTTCAAGTTCCAGGTTAATAACAGGGATTATAAATTCGAGGAAGTTATAACATCTGAGCTGAACGGGGAAAAAGATCTGCGCCTACCTGCGCTTGACTATGTGATTGACCTTCAGGGCGTGGTAAACAGTGAACTGGATAATGAGCTGTATGGCCAGTACTTTAAAGGAAAAGCAGAAAATGTGGATCTCTCGCCCAGCAAAAACGTCAGGGCAGATACCAGTATTTTCGTCTATCATACCCCTGCTCATATCGAAGTTCTGTTTACGAATATGGATTATCCTCCCTGTATTGGTGATTATGCAATCAAACAGGAGAAGTATTATGTGATTGATTTCGGTGTAACGGAAATGCATGGAGGCAGTGAGATCCCGGTTAATTCCGGAACTATACTGATACGTAACGGGGCTTCTGCCGAATACCTTGATACGGTGAGTTACAATCCGAATGGCCGGTTCGAATCACTCTACTTTGCAGGAGGAGAACCGGAGCTGATCCAGCCCTACCGGAAGTATCTTCATGCCGCCTTTATGGACGATCATGGACAGAAGCTGGGAGAACTTTCCTTCCCGGTTATTGTAGAAGGGAAAAAATCACTCGGCGGAACGGATATCTTCATAAATCCAGAAGATTATGGGGATCATGCTACGGCCCACATCCCGATGTATGTACTGCGTGATCCGCCGGGAGATGGAAGTTCATCCTTCCTGGAATCAGGGGTTACGATTAATCGTTCCCTGCAATTGTCAGAAGAGGAAGCCTATTACCGTGGATTCAAAACGGAAGGTTCCGCAATATTTGCAGGGGTTGCCGGAGCTTACTGGGAGGCTGATTTAAAAGACGGGGAAAGCAAGGAGGAATCTACGGATTATCAGTTATCCATGACCTCCACGCAACGCCTTGAAACTTCTTCAGATGCGCTCGACGGACAGGGAGATAAACCCCTGGTCGGAAAACAGGCGGATGTAGTGGTCGGGATGGACATGCTTTTCACCTATACCATCCAGTACAATCTTACCATCCGTGGATGTGAGATTGAAAGGACAACCATCCGGACCTATAAGCCGACGGGTATTAAATCGACCTGGCTATTTACCAGGAACCAGATAGAAGCCAAAGTCCGGGAATTTTCCAGTTCAATGGATGTTCTGGTCAAGGGGACTACTCCCTCCGGTGTTTCAGGAGGCGGCAGTATTGCATCTCTGCAGGCCCTCGCTGATAACTGGCAGAATGTGATTGAGTACATAAACAACTCAGGAGATCCCAGAGCATGGATTGAAAATTACCACCATCACCTGCTCGACAGGAAAGCCGTTCTTGAAGTCCACCAAACAGATGCCGACGCTGCAAGTAATAAGGGCGGACCGGCAATCAGGCAGTATTACAGTTCGCTTTCAACCCAGCTTGGTGATATCATCGAAGCTATGAATTCGCTCATTGATTTTTTTGATACCGAACCACCATCAGATGATGCGGCCTATAGCTCAGGCTCCGAGTTGGAATGGTATACACAGGCAATACAAAAGATCAATGAATTTGAGCAGCAGGATGTGCTCGAAGTCAGCGAATTGAATACCCGAAAGAAAAACTTCTTTGCGGTCAAGAAAATCTACGAGGCCCTGGTTAAGGAAGGGGATGAGTTATACGGAGATCTGCTTTCCTATCCAGAACCAAAGAACTATACATTTGGCGGGGGAACTTCCTTCGAATCAAGCAGTGAAAATACCATTTCCAGGTCCAATACCCTCACCCAGACTTTTACTTCCGAGAATTCTGCAGGCGGAGGATATGCAATGGAATTGGAAGCTGCTGCTGAGGTCGGATGGTGGGCAGCCTATTTTGAGACAAAAGTATTCAAGATGGAGGCCAAAGTTGGCGGTTACGGAGGATGGGATTCTAAAACCAGTGCCAGCAATTCAGAAGGAAGGGATTCTACCGTAGTTTCTGGTTTTACCCTTTCTGATAATGATCCGGGTGACCAGTTCAGCGTGAATGTTTATCCGAGCCTTGATCCGACACAGACAGCCTATTTTGCCCTTGTGGGTGGAAGAAGTTCATGTCCGGAGGAAGAAGGTACCATTTACAGGGATGCACCTTCTCTAAGGGTCGAGAACCCGCTTGGAGAGGATATTGTCTCCAATTTGATGGATGGACTGGATCCTTCTGAGGCTGCAGTGTTCCCGCTTAAAATCGGAAACCTGAATCCATTCGAAGAAGACCGGAGCTATGTTCTTTCTGTCAACCCGGCTTCAAACCGGTTTAATGCCACAATCCTGGCCAACGGAAAATCACTGGGTGAACAAACCTATTCGGTGAGTGCCCTGGAACCTTCCTTTATAGATCTTAGTATCGGCAGGCGTTCGGGCATTTACGAAGCGGACAGTATTGAAGTTACCATCTCGTCTGCATGTGAAGGCAATATCTCGGAAAGTGTATTCCTGAGTGCCTTCTGGGAAAGACCATGCACCCAGGTAGCCATTACCGAACCCATTGACCAGTGGGTATCCAACCGCTACAATGATGAATTGCTTGTCAAGGTCACCGATTTCGATCCGAACTGTGAAGTCTTGAACAGCCTGAGGCTGGAATGCAGGAGAGGAGGAAGCAACGTTTGGGAACTGATCAATGAGGTCCCGGTTGATTCCCTCCGGGAGTTTGTAGAGGCTACCAGCCTGATCTATCCCAATCCCACATTCATCTTCACCTGGTATGTAAACGATCCCGGGGTTTTCTGGGACGATGGGAATTACCAGCTGAGAGTGATAGCAGATTGTAATAATTATGGAGGTGGACAGGTATACAGTAATATTGTCAGTGGAACAATTGACCGACAAAACATCCACCTTGCAGTACCCCCTGAACCCCTTTCCGGAATACTCACCCTTGGCAGTGAAGTGAAAGCACGCTTTACGGAAGAGGTAAGCAGTTTTGAGTACCGGATACTTACTGCCGGAGGAGTTGCCGTGTCCGGGTTACAGATGATCGTCGACGGACAGGAAATCATTCTGAATGGAGCAGATTTTGCATGGAGGAACGCGCATCATGGTGAAAGCTTCAAGGTAGAACTACTTGATGTAGAGGATTACTGGGGGAACAGTACAAGCAATACCAATGATTCCCTGATTGCATGGGAATTTAGGGTCTGGAATGCTCCGATTAATGTACTGAGGAATGATTATGAGATATCTGTACCGCTTAACGGCAAGCTGGTATTTGGCGATTTGATCAGCAATCACATTGCCTGTGAATCCGCATATTTCGGTCAAACTGCAAGCTATGATTTGATCTCATCTAGCCCGGCAAGTATTTCCCTTGAGGGACCGGCATCTATCCTCTTGCCGGGATACGACAGCATGTATGTTACCATCCTCGGGAACCGGGAAATTGGCTCTTACGAGGACCAGGTTACTATTGATAACCTGACCATAGACGGAAATGTTTACTCGGACATTGTCATTAATTTCCGTATTAACGTGGTTCCGGAACTGG
>JAUUZM010000179.1 GCA_030589965.1 Bacteroides sp. | reverse complement strand
ACGGCCCGGACCCACCATTTTCGAAAGCAAATCTGACAGTGGTACGCCGGATCCTTCCATTCCCGGGGGAACAATACCTGAGGCAATAACTGCAGCCTTCAATAAGCCCAGGTAATCTTTGGCAAAATCAAATATATCATCCAGACTGGATATGCTGGAACTGGCCCCAAGATCAACACTGCAAAGCTTTAGAACGGGTTCATCAATGACCCTTAAATATGTTTTAATGGGAGGTTCCGGCCTGGATTTGCTTCCATCCTTACGGATTTCAAGATTAACGGAGATATTTAAGACCTGTGCACCCTCCGGGAAATCCATGCCCAAAAAGAAGATATCACTCCATGCGCTATGGGTTATATCCATTCTTACCGGGGTGGATTCACAAAGGACTGGAAATAAGTCCCCTTCCCCATCCCTGACAAGCAATTCCTTCCTGATATGAAGAGGATGATCAAAGGGATGACCGCAGCGAAACATCCACTGGTTTCCCAGGGTGTTACGAACGCTGTAACGAACCTGGTCAGCAAGTGTCTGGAAAGCCAGCCTGTGATATGCCTCCGCCAGACCACTGGATATGCCTTCATTGGGTCCTTTATCCTTCTGGATCCGGGTAAAAATATCAATGGCCTGTTCGAACCTCCTTTTCAGCATATGCTCATAAGCTTCGAATGGGATTAATCCCTCCAGACTAATCCCTGACCTGAATGAGAGATGGAAGCGGTGAATGGCATAAAGAAAGAATAACGCCCTGACCCGAAAATAAAGGTTTTTATTTTCTATCCGGAAACACTCGAGTCCTTCGCACTCAGCCAGTAATTCTTTGGTGGTGGCTGCCTTGCAAAAGGTGTCGAGGGACTGATTCCTGATCGAGGCTTTTTCAGATGTAATGATTTCAATGAGTTTTCCCATTCCAGCTCTGCCTTTCCTATTCGTCTTTCATTGCAAAAAATTCAACCAGTTCACTCAGTACCCTGTCCCGCTCCTTCCCGTGAAGGGCCAAAGCCAGCTGGGCCTTAAGCAAGCCGTACTTTTCTCCCATATCATATCGAAGATCATTCCTTTCCAGAGCAAGGTATTGCTCCGTATGTGCAAGGGTATTCAAGGCAGAGGATAAATCAACTTTACTGCCTTTTGCTGTCTTCAGTTTATGGTTCAGTGTTTTCATTACAGTCTCGGTCAGGACGTGCATACCAAAGAAACAGAGATAATGTCCTGCCCGAAGTCCGGGTACAATTAATTTCTGTTCCGCTTCCGTTGGTGTGGGTTTCTCAATAACCCTTTCTATCTGATAAACATTCTTTATTCCCTTAAATCTTTTACCTCCAACAACTCCGAAATTCGGGATAAGGCTTTCGCGTGTGGGCTGGACAGTAGATACTGCACATTCATGCTTTCCTGCAAATTCAACCAGATGCTTTGCGCTGGATTCGCCAGAGCGGTTGACATACAGATGATCACCTACCAGGTGAAGGAAAGGATCTTTTTCCGTAAAGGTATGGGCACAATGAAGTGCATGCCCGTAACCCAGGGGTTCAGCCTGCTGAATGAAAGTAACCCCATGAGAATGTTCTCCGATCACCTGTCCATACGGGATTTCATCTCCGGGCTGGACTATGATGCAAATATCCTGAATGCCTGCTGCCAGTACCTCTTCGATCAATAATTCAAGAAATGATTTTTTTTCTCCATTCCTGTCGATCAATGTTTGAAGTGGAAGTTTTCTCTGATTTGGACCAGCGGCAGTAATGACCGCTTTAAGTATTTCCATGGGAATTTTAATTTAAGCCCTTAAATTTCATCATTTTTTCCTTATCGGGAAAATAATTATCGTGTGGATATACATTATATTTACAATTGATAAACATTCAAAACTATGAATCCAGATCTCGCGGGAATAATTCCTCCCCTTCCCACCTCCTTTCATGATAACGAGGAACTCTATCCTGAAAAAATTCGGGAGAACATAAATCAACTGCTGCAATACGAGCTAAGGGGGATACTGGTACTGGGATCAAACGGCGAACTGGTCTTGTTATCCGAAAAGGAAAAAGAACAAGTTTTTATGGTGGCTCGTGAATCAATCCCCGATGACAAACTCATGATTGCAGGAACTGGCGGGCAATCAACCAGAGAAACCATAACGCTGACTCAAATGGCAGCCAGCTGTGGAGCAGATCTCGCACTGGTACTGAATCCCTTCTACTATAAGGGCTTGATGACAAAGGAGGTTCTTGTTAACCATTATCATGAAGTGGCTGATTCATCAGACATTCCCGTATTGATCTATAATATGCCTGGCAATTCGGGCATGGATATGGATGCGGAAACCCTTCTTGCCATTGCAGATCATCCTAATATTATCGGTTTGAAAGATTCCGGAGGGGACATCAAAAAGATGGAAGAAGTAATCCATATGACTGGTGATGATTTCCAGGTGCTTGCAGGTGGAGCAGGATTTCTGCTTCCTGCCTTGAAGGCAGGCGCTGTTGGAGGAATTCTCGCTCTGGCTAATATCCGGGCCGAGAAATGCCTGGATATTCTCTCTGCATATTCCGATGGGGATTTCAAGAAGGCGGAAGATATTCAACAGGGAATTATACCCCTTAACCTGGCGATTACGCGAAAATGGGGAGTTCCTGCATTGAAGGCTGCCATGGATCACATTGGACTTTATGGTGGTGCTGCAAGAAAGCCCTTAATGCCCCTTGATCCTGATATGAGAAAAGAACTTGTTGAACTATTATAATATTTAAAAACGACTGCTATTTTAGTTAAATTGTCTCTAATAATATTTATATGAAAACTCTAATTATTCTGGTTCCGGTATTCCTGCTATTTCTCTCTGGATGTTCAAATGAAGCAATTGATTCGCCTGGAGAACGACCTAATATCCTGCTAATTATTACGGATGACCAGGGATATGGGGACCTGGGTATGCATGGGAATCCTTTTATCCGGACTCCGGTACTGGATTCACTGGCCCTGCTCAGTACAAGAATAGATCCTTTCTATGTTTGCCCCGTTTGTGCACCTACAAGGTCCAGCCTGTTGACCGGCAGGTATCACCTGAGAACCGGTGTCTATGACACCTATAATGGTGGTGCCATGATGGCTACAGGTGAATCAACCATAGCTGAATTGCTCGCTGAGAATGGGTACCAAACCGCCATGATTGGAAAATGGCATTTGGGAGATGCTTATCCTATGCGGCCGGGAGACCAGGGGTTTCAATATTACCTGGCACATAAGGGCGGAGGAATTGGGCAACCCGGTGATGATTTTGGGAATTATATCAGAAAAGACAGTTCCTACTTCAATCCATTTCTCTGGGAGAATGGTAAAAGAGTCAGGAGAGAAGGGTATTGCTCAGACATTTTCACAGATCAGGCAATAAGCTACATTGAGGAGCATGTTCAGGATGAAAAAAAGGATCCCTTCTTTCTCTATTTATCCTTCAATGCACCTCATACACCTCTTCAGGTTCCGGGAAAATACCTGGAAGAATATGAGGATATGGAATACTCGGCAGAGGAATTTACCATTAGTGGAGAGAACCTCCAGCAAATGTCCAAACGAGATATGGAAAGTGCCAGAAAAGTTTATGGAATGGTCAGCAATATTGACGATAACCTGGGAAGACTTTGGAAATCAATTTCAAAATTAGGAATTGAGGAAAACACATTAGTGATCTTCATGACGGATAATGGTCCCCAGCATAGAAGATACCTCGCGGGTTTCAGTGGCAAAAAAAGCAGTGTCCTTGAAGGGGGCATCCGTGTACCCTGTTTCTTTTACTGGAAAGGAAAGCTTGAAGAAGACAACGAGATCCATTACCCTTCAGCACATATAGATATGCTGCCTACCCTGCTTGATGTTGCCGGAATTGAGCCACCTAAGAACATTGACGGATTAAGTCTGCTCCCACTTCTTAAGAATGAAAGAGAGGAACTTGAAGAACGTTCACTGTATTTTGTCTGGGCCAGGGGATATCCCCAGAAGTATACCAATATGGCTGTACGCAAAGGACCCTATAAGCTGGCAGGATTTATAGGACATGGAGAGCCGGCGGATAGCCTTAAGCTTTTTAATATAGAAAAGGACCCGTATGAGCAAAATAATCTGAACCGGAAACAACCGGAAGTCTTTAACACCTTAAAGGCGGACCTGGATAGCTGGCATGATGAAATCCTTCAGAGTCCGAATTTGCTTACTCCCCCCAGAATAATTATTGGCGCAAAGCAGGAGAATCCGGTCATACTGAACCGTAACGACTGGAAAGGGCCAACAGCCCGGCGTTGGAGTTCAGCAAATGCTTTCGGCTACTGGGATGTTAATGTTCAGTATCCTGGACCCTATGAAATAAAAATGATTTTCGAGGATCCTCAGGGGAAAGGCAATGCTGTTATACGCGTTGGTACCAGACAGTACCGCATGGCCAACAATACCCCCGGCCAAACGGAAATAATTATTCCATCAGTTAATCTTAATCATGGAGAGCAGATGCTGGAATGCTGGTACGAATCCAGGGGGGAGCTTCTCTCACCCATTTGCATTGAGGTCCTGATCAACTAAATCCGGTCTCCATAATCGTACCAACCAACTTTTCAAAGAACTCATCTTAAAGATAATCTTCATTGCATTTGCCTAGAACTAATACTTCCTTCGTGTAGGGATTAAAGTGATTTGGTAAATTTCCCCACAACAGCAGGTCCTTCACGAGCTAATTGTTCTAATAAGATAATTTCTCAGGATCCTGCCGGTTATCCCAAAAGGTAAGTAGTTCCACTTCCATTTTTCTTGGTTTTACCCTGTAATATACCGTATTGTGTTTTGTGATAAAACCTTTTCGAATATTTTTCTTCTTCCTGGATTCCTGGAACATTTCAGGATTACTGGCAATCCTAATTAAAAGTTTGTCAACCTGGCTGATAAAATTTTGTATTTCTCTTTCTGTCCAGGCCCCTTCCAGGTAATCAAGAACATTGAAGTATGTTTGTCTGGCAGTAGGTGTCCAGCTGATCTTCATTAGTCACGGTTATATTTTGCCCTGACTTCTTCCATTATTTCTGCATGAGGTAGAAGCTTCCCGCTATCTGCTTCAGAAATTCCTTTTTTAATAGCACTTTTCTCAGCTTCACTAATTTCATCCCACCAATCTTCACGCTTCTCCTTTTTTAATACAGCTTCAACTTTTTTCAGAACAGCTGGCTTTTCTGTATTTAAAATGAGTTGGACTAGCTCTAATTTTTTCGCCTGTAGATTCATGATCACTTTCAATTGGGTATACAAATTTAACGATTTATCTCCACTAATTGAAATAGTCTTTGCTCCATTGCAAGCAACACCTACTATACATAAAAACCTTTTATTCTCCTAAACCTGTAAAGCCGACAAAATAGACCGAGTACAGGATTGTAAAATCTTGCCCCGTAATCATACCGATCCAGGACTGGGAGGAACTGAAGCGTAAATACTCCGAACTGTATAAAGAAGAAAGTCAGATGATCAATATTCCGGAATGGCACAAGGGGATAATCGATCAAAGGTTGGCCGACAAGGAAAACAATCCGGATTCTATAATTGATTTTGATCAGGCCATTGATGATATTGAAAAACATCTATGACCTATAATATCAAGATCACTCCGGCAGGCAGCCCTGTTTATACAAGGAATAGATAGTTCGAGATATATTGCCTTGACTTCAGAGAGTCTTATATCACTATATTTATCTTAAATTTGTTGTAATTTGGATGAAATGAGCTTGCTAAAACTTCCGGGATTAAAGTAAAAAGCCTTTCCAGGTATGAGCTCGGATCAAGCATTCCTCCGGCCAATGCATTAAAAGCGATTGCTGATGCGTTGGGGGTATCAGCTGATTACCTTCTGAGTGATGATAACACCCAGATCAAGGACAAAGAACTTTTTAAAAAATTCGAGACTATTCAGGATATGGGAGGGGATACAAAAAAGATGATCGTTAATTTCCTGGATCTGGCCATTCGGGATTACAAAGCAAAACAGGCATACACAAGTTAAAAATTATGTGACAATGAAGCAGCTTACATTAAATATCGTTGACAGTAAGTTCCAGGCATTCCTGGAGTTTATCAAAACACTGGATTATGTGGAGATCCCGGAGGTTGACAAAAAGGCTCTCGATGAACTGCAAGGCAGCCTTAACCAAGTTAAGCTGATGCAGGAAGGGAAAATAGAAAAGCAATCGGCCGAAGATTTCATAAATGAGTTATAGCGTATATCCCACACCGGATTTTAAAAAGTTTCTCAAGAAGCTTACAAAAAAATACCCCTCCCTAAAAGCCGATCTTCAAGGACTGATCGATACCCTCAAAGAAAAGCCGGATTCCGGATTACACCTTGGCCATGGCATTTATAAAATTCGCCTCGCGATTACCTCTAAAAGAAAAGGCAAATCAGGAGGTGCACGGGTGATCACCTTCCTGGTGACTCAGGATCAGGAAGTTTACCTGGTCTACATCTATGATAAAAGCCAACTGGACAACATTACCAAAGAACAAATTCTGGACCTGCTTAAAAAAGTAGGGCTGATATAACAAAAGCCTGAACAATGCCATGCTTTTGTTATACACCAATGACTCTATACAAATAGATTGATGCATATTGGATTCGAAGCAACTAGGATTTATCTTTCGTAAAATATTAGATTCAATTCGCTTATTTTCTTGAAATCGGTATCAGCTGCAATAAGCGGTATATCCAAATAAAGCGATGTAGCTGCAATCACACTGTCGGGAAGCTTCATTTTATTGGATCTCCAATT
>JAUUZM010000186.1 GCA_030589965.1 Bacteroides sp. | reverse complement strand
GCAAGAAATGTCCATTCAAGCATCCATTTATCAAGGACTTTCTGTTTGAATGTATGGAGATCTGTGTTTTCTGGTCTTAATCCGCGATCTGTGGCATACAGGATCCTGTCCTGGTATTCTATAAGAAAGTTCCTGACCTTATTCCTGTCGGAAAGTGATTGATACTGCAGGTGGTTAATTCGACTGGCCATATCCGCCGTAAGATTCGGGAACTCATCCAGGCGTATTGCAAGCTCTTCCATATCCCATTCAAGGCTGGCCATATGAGCCCCGATGAAATTCAGATCAGGATGCTGCCTCAGCACATTGTCCCTGGCTTCAATATGTTCTTCGTAGGATGGAGCTTCCGGGAATCTGTACATATGATACTGAGGATTTTTGGTATAATAGTCCCGATTCGATTTAACTGTCATTTCCTCAAGCGGCAACCAGCAATTCTTTGGCTCACCCAAATGTCCTAAGACAGGGATGTTATTTTCCTCCAGGTAGTCAAATACTGGTTTAAACATCGGATCGTCTATCATGAGATAATTTCCCGAGGTGTCCTGAACCACCATTCCGATGTTTTTCCAGATTTTAATTCCCACCGCGCCTCCTTCGATAACATATTTGATCCTTTCTATTGTTTCATCAACAAATTTAGGTTGATCCCAATTTTCCATTGAAAAAGTGCCAAAGAAGGCAAACTTATCAGGATGCTGTTGTCGGATTGAACGGGCAACATCAAACTGCTCGTCTTCGATGGTTCTGGTGTTGGGGCTACAAATCATGAAATTCAGAGAATCGGCATAATCCAAAAATCTTGTGTCATTAACATTATAGTGAAAGTGAACATCAATTTTTTGAACCTCCTGAAAATCATTGTGCGAATAAAACACTGGTTCGGATGTACAGGAGAGTATTGCAATAAAACTGAGAATAGACAGATAGGAGAGTAATTGTTTGATTGGCATTGTTAACTAAGGTTAAAATGAAGTCATAAAGGTAGAAAATGTAGTTGTTATAATTTTCTGAATCGGATTCATGATATAACCTTATAATTATGTGCAAATATTAACAATATTTTATTACAGTGGTATGGAAAATTCATGTACGTTTGCAAACTCTTAAAATGGGGAGGAATTAACATATGAACCAGGAACTACGAAATATTGCAATTATAGCCCATGTGGACCATGGAAAAACTACCCTTGTGGACAGGATTCTGCACCAGGTGGATTTGTTCAGAGAAAATCAGGAAGTAGAGGATTTAATCCTTGATTCAAATGAACTCGAGAGAGAAAGAGGCATTACTATTTTGTCCAAGAATGTTTCCGTTCGATATAAGGGAGTAAAAATCAATATCATTGATACCCCTGGCCACTCTGATTTTGGGGGTGAGGTAGAAAGGGTATTAAATATGGCTGATGGAGTTCTGTTGTTAGTGGATGCATTTGAAGGCCCAATGCCTCAAACCAGGTTTGTTTTACAGAAGGCCATCGAACTCGGATTGAAACCTGTGGTGGTGGTAAATAAGGTAGACAAGCCGAATTGCCAGCCTGATGAAGTTCAGGAGTCAGTATTTGATCTGATGTTCAGTCTTGATGCTACTGAAGATCAACTTGATTTTCCAACTGTTTTCGGCTCCTCAAAGGAGGGATGGATGTCAGAAGACTGGCAGAAACCTGCACAGGGTGTTGCACATCTGCTGGACATTATAATAGAGCATGTACCCGCCCCTAAGGAGAATCATGGAACATTGCAATTGCAAATCAATTCGCTGGATTATTCATCCTATATCGGAAGAATCGCCGTAGGACGCGTTACACGGGGTGGGATACAGGCTGGAATGCAGGTATCTCTGGTTAAAAATGATGGGAGCATTATAAAATCAGAAGTTAAAAAACTTTTTCTGTTTGAGGGACTCGGAAAAGAGAAAACCAAAAATATGGTTGAAGCCGGTGAGATATGTGCTGTCCTGGGAATAGAAAATTTTGAGATTGGAGATACCATCACTGATTTGGAGAAGCCGGAAGGTATGACGCGGATAAAAGTGGATGAACCTACCATGAGTATGTTGTTTACCATAAATAACTCTCCATTTTTTGGCAAAGAGGGAATATATGTAACATCCAGGCATATTCGTGAAAGACTTTACAGGGAAATTGAAAAAAACCTTGCACTCCGGATTGAAGAGACTGATTCACCTGATCGCTTACTGGTATTTGGTAGGGGAATTCTTCACCTTTCCATCCTGGTCGAAACCATGAGAAGAGAAGGATATGAACTCCAGCTGGGACAACCTCAGGTAATCGTGAAAGAAATCGATGGTAAGAAGCATGAACCGATAGAGTCTCTTACGGTTCAGGTTCCGGAAGCCTTTTCCGGCAAGGTGATAGAAGTTGTTACCAAACGAAAAGGAGAGATTCTCCAGATTGAAAATAAAGATGACCGTGTAGTTCTTGAATTCAGTATTCCTGCAAGGGGATTGATAGGTCTTACGAATCCACTCCTCACTGTAACAGAAGGAGAAGCAATCGTTGCTCATCGGTTTACAGCTTTTGAACCCTGGAAGGGTGAGCTGGAAAACAAGAGAAATGGTTCTCTCATTGCATTGGAGACAGGGACTTCAATTCCTTATTCTATTGATAAATTGCAGGACCGGGGTAAGTTTTTCATTGATCCTGGTGAGGAGGTATATGCCGGGCAGGTGATTGGGGAATATACCCGACAGGATGATCTGACCATAAACGTAGTAAAGGCAAAAAAACAATCCAATGTCCGGGCTTCCGGATCTGATGATAAGGCAATGATAATTCCTGCCATTAAGTTTTCCCTGGAAGAAGCTATGGAATACATTCGTTCAAACGAGTACTTGGAGGTAACTCCAAAATCCCTGCGCTTGCGGAAAATTTTCCTGGATGAACATGACAGGAAGAGAAATGAGAAAGCTAATTGAGGAGAATAAGAAACAAGGCCAACGCATTTAAATTCCAGAACTCCTGATCTCTCGCAGGCTACCATGTTGAGATATGGATATTCTTATAAGTCACCGAATTGTACAAAAGTCACACCATTGTAACTTGCTGAAATCGCAAAAATAGACTACCCCGTTATTCTTTGGATAGTTTTCTTCTCCTCCCAATTGCGACATTCTGAGCCTGCAACATACCTAACATGATGAACTGATCCCCAGAGGCGGGACAGTAGGTTTAAATTCTAAGGACTTTTAGCAAGAACTCATTATCCCAGGCAGCCACCAGGCGCTTACTTTTAATGCTCATATTCTTGGTTTCTTCTGATTTCAGTAGATCAAGAGCGATCTTTTCAATAAACTCGGGATATGTCATACCTGATATTTTAAGATTAAAGGCAAAAAAATATCCTGCGCAGAAAGATGGCAGGATATTTTATATAAATTTTTCAGGCTCAATTAGCCTACAATAATAAATGAGTGGTCTACTTCGTAGCGGCGACCGGATAATCATGCATCATCTTAGCTGCAGTTTTGGCAACCCTCTCATCGCGTCCCTTAGGATTTTCATTGATCTCTGCCACTCCGACTGCTTCCCAGATCAGTTCTTGTTTTTTGGCGTCGTATACGGAGATTACCAGCGTTCCTACGATGTAGTCATATTCACTGAATGTGGTGGTTGAATGTCCTCCACCCCAGCCGTAACCAGGTCCGTATCCATAATAACCACCGTACCCTCCTCCCATGGAAGTGGTAGTCGCTGATTTCTGAGTTTTCTGTTCAGTAACTATATACAGGGATACAATCATATCTCCCTGTCCTTTTTCTTCAATGCCTATCCCTCTTTTCTTAAACTCTTCTCCGAATGCTGTTTCAATTCTTTCCTTGTCTAAACGATTCAGGATTTGGTCACTGTTATCTGCCCATCCCCAGTATTCCAGAGTTTTATAATCTGCGAAGTTCACAGTCTTGTCAATGTCAGAGGTTACTTTCAAACTACTGCAGGCACTAAGGGTTAGTCCCGCAAGAAAAATAAATGCTAATTTTTTCATGATTTTAAATAATGGTTTTCAAATTGTTAAAGTGTATTTTTTTCTAAATCAAAGATATTGACTCTTAATATATTAGGCAAACAAAATGTTCACTCGTTTTGTTAAATCAAGGTTAAACCTAAACTATCACTCTGTTGAATAAACAAAAGACTATAGAACAACGATGCATGATGCGCGATTAGTATTATTTTATTGGCTTGATGGGGTAGCCCTCCATGATTTTCGCAATGGTTTTACCAAGCCTTTTTTCCCTGTTTTTTGGATCTTCATCAACCGTTTTCTGTCCAATAGATTTCCAGATTAATTCTTCTTTCTTCGAGTCGTAAATGGCGATAACAAGGGTTCCGACCGTATAATTATATTCATCGAAGGTGGTGGTAGAGTGTCCGCCTCCCCAACCATATCCAGGTCCGTAGCCATTATAAGTGCCATAGCCTCCGAATCCGGTGCTGGTAACTGCTTTAGTTGTAGTTTCAGGTTTGGCGATAATAAACAGGGCCACAATCATATCTCCATCACCTTTTTCAACAATGCCTATGCCTCTTTTTCTGAATTCATTTCCGAAAGCTGTTTCGATTCTTTCCTTATCAAAACGGTTCAAAATACTGTCACTGTCCCCCGCCCATCCATAGTATTCAAGGGTTTTAAATTCTTTAAAATTTACATTCTTGTTGTAATCGGTGGCGATTTCTAAAGTGCTGCATGAACTTAACGCGAGTCCAATAATAATAATAGTTGCCAGTAGCCTCATAGGGTTCAAATATTTGATAATGGTTTTTAAATGAAATCAGACATAATCAATCAAAGATATTCAGTTTGAGCTAAAACTGACTACTATAATTCTTGAAGTTTTAAAAAGATAGTTAAAAAAGAAGACCGCCCTTGTGGGAACGGTCCTCAGTTTTTAATCGAAATTATATATGGATCCGGAGGTTTGTGACAGGTATGCCTATAGAATAAATGTACCCATAATTCTCCGGCTGATTGCCTACTTGAAAGAGAGACTCAGGTTCCCAACTTCCTTGGGATTATAAGGACTCAGATCAGGTAGTCTTGAGTCCAGCTCATCGTATTCCGCCGAGGGAGAAGTACCTGCTGCAACAAATCCATGGCTATCGAAGTACCCTGGAGCTTCCGTGTTAACCAGATAAGCATCAATTAGATCCTTAGGCATTAGTCCACCCCAAACGGCCTGGATCTCACGTTCGAATACTTCAGCTATACCGTAATATCCAAGGAGTTTATTGCGACTGGGTTCATCCAGATTACTGGGCGGGAGTCCGACTTCTGCTACTCCAAGATCCTTCACTTCATTTCCGGAAGCGACAAAGGCCCAGTTGAAACCCGGATCCCCGGAAATAAGCAGAGCATTGGGATGATCAGAGTTACCGAATACATCAATGATGTCTCCTTTTGATCCTGCAAACATCTTCATGGATTTCATTGCATAAGGTTCTTCCAGCGGAGTCGGCATTGGAAGTCCGGCTGCATAAACCATCATCGTGGCATCGTAGAAAGGATCTTCCTCACTGTAATCAACCCGGAACATGGCATCCCCCAGGGCTGCGTCATTTACCATATCAATGTTGGAAGGTTTTAGCAGTGCTATGCCTTTTACAGGATGGCGATTCCAGAAAATCTGCAGAGCTTTTCCTCCATCTTCATTTCCCTCGGAATCAACATCCCTTACAGTCAGCTCAAATTCCCAGGTTTGTCCATCGAAGTCAGATTCTTCAACAACCAGCAGATGTTTTACTCTTCCATCATCTTCGCTTATGTAGGTAACTTCCATGGGCTTGTTGATCTGGAACCTGGCAATTCCGAAAATAATTTCCTTTACAATTTCAGCTCCATGCTCTCCAACATTTATAAAAAACCTGAGATGCTGATATACATCGTTTCCTTTCAGGGTGTCAATTTCTGCTGCTGATTTCTTGCCTCCGGCATAACTAAGTGCATCGGGTATATCTATCCCAAATGCTTCGGGCAGAATATTTTGATCCTCGATTTCGGGTCCCTTATCCAGGGTACATCCTGTGAAAAATAAACTTGCAGCGATCAGACCTGACAAAAAATATAATCCTAACTTTTTCATGATTTTTAATTTTAATTGAATACTAGGTTTCAGCAATAGCACACAGATGCCTGGGTATACCCTTATAAGTTGAAATATAATTTTGTAAACCTCAGGAAATGTGTTAGATAATGATTTGCTGATAATGATTGGCAGAGCTTGAAAATTGAATTGGAGGAATAGTAAACCCCAAAATCTGAGAAGTAAATTAGTTGATCGGAATTATCAGGGAGGTATCTGACACCATTGAGGATACGGAGAAGTATCCGACAGCTCCATCGCTCAGGTTGGTCTGAACGTTTCCGGGCTGGACATCAAATGAGGAGCCACGCCATTCGGTCTCTGCCATAAGGCTGCGGACGAATTCTTCCTGAAAGGTATTCATTGAATACTTTGACCTGATGACACGTGTTCCAAGCGGGAAATACACCTTCTCCTTTTCCGGTTTGAACATCTTATTTACGTCGATGGATTTCACGGTATAGTATACTATTTGTGCATGAGTTTCTTCCT
>JAUUZM010000092.1 GCA_030589965.1 Bacteroides sp. | reverse complement strand
GAGGATTCAGCTATCATACCTGCCATAGTTGCCCGTACTGCATCCGGTCTGACTAAACCGGAAGATTTCCTGAACGAGGACCAGAACGGTAAACCGAAAGTACTGATTGTGGAGGATAGTGAAGATGTAAGGGCACACCTGCTGGAAAACCTGAATGAGCAATTTGCTATTGAAGAAGCTGTTGATGGGAAAGCCGGACTCGATAAGGCTATAGAATCCATTCCAGACCTTATAATCAGCGACCTGATGATGCCAAAAATGGATGGGGTGGAAATGTGTAAGAACTTGAAATCAGATGAGAGAACCAGTCACATCCCTGTCCTGATGCTAACAGCTAAGGCAACGGTAGAATCCAGGATCGAGGGACTGGAAACCGGGGCGGATGCATATATGACAAAACCATTCAATCTGCAGGAATTGAAAGTTCAACTAGATAATCTGATCAAACAACGGAAACAACTAAGAGAAAAATTTTCTGCAGATGCAGAAATCGGTCCAAAAGATATTGCTGTCACATCTATTGATGAAAAATTCCTTAATCGGGCTATAGAAATTATTGAGGAGAATTTGGGCGATTGTGAGTTTGATGTGAGTACAATGACCGAAGAAATGGGCATGAGCAGAATGCAGCTGTTCAGAAAACTAAAAGCCCTGACCAATCAAACCCCCAGCGAGTTTATCCGTACCATACGCCTCAAACGAGCAGCTCACCTAATAAAGAAAAAATTCGGAAACGTAGCTGAAATAACCTATGAAGTAGGCTTTAATAACCTCTCTTATTTTGCCAAATGCTTTAAGGAGCTTTACGGGGTTTCACCATCCGAATTTGTCAAAGCCTGAATGACGGATCCGGTTGACTGTTCCTTTTGTGATGTCAAATTAAACCTTGCCGTCTGATATTAGTCAATAATGTATACAAACCGGAAGATATGTCTTCATAAAGAAAGAGATATGAAAACCAAAAAGCATTCAATCAGTATCCGTCCATCAGCCAGGAAACCTGCAATGTATCTGATTATCGTATTCGGGTTTATTTTAACAGCTGGTTTTATTAACCGCATGACCCATAACCGGGCGTACCCTTTGAATGATGAGATCAGGGATCTCGAAATTCGTCTGGCAAAGGCACTGGAACCGGTTCAGGACCCACCTCCTGAATTGGAGGACTGGATGTTTACTTTCGATGATAGGTAAAAGATACTTGGCAGTAACCTGAACTTTATTCCTCAGCGGCAGTACCGGATTCTGCTTCCTGCTGAGCCGCCTGTCTTTCCTCTTCCGAAATCCATCCTCCTCCAAGTGCGTTATATAGCCTTACGTACGAGCTCAAGTGTTCACGGTAGATTTCTGCAGCCGCCAGCTCGGCATTAAACATTTGTCGCTCAGACTCAAGAACTTCAAGGTAACTTGTTTGTCCCCCGTCATATCTGGCAGCTGAGAGTGATGCGGCATTGACTGCGGCATTAACCCGACGAAGGACGGCCTCCAGTTCAAGCTTGAGATTTTCAATATCTATAAGGGCATCTTCCACTTCCCTGAAAGCCTGAAGAACTGTTTCTTCATAAGCGAAGAGGGACTGCTCCGCCCGCTGTCTCTCAATTTCAACCCTTCTTTTGTTTTTGCCGAAGTTAAAAACAGGGCCGGCAATGCCTGCTCCAAGAGACCAGGCCAGGTTGCTTCCTGCTGAAAAAGCAGAAAGGTCCGTACTTAAAGCCCCGAATGCACCCGTCAGGCTGATGGAAGGGAACCGCATGGCCTGGGCAACCCCGATTCGTGCTGTCTGGGCATAAAAAAGCTGCTCAGCTGCGAGAACGTCCGGCCGCCTTTCCAACAGCTGCGAGGGTAGTCCTGCCGGAATTACAGGAGATTCCACCAGGTTTTCAACCTCACCGTATTCAATTGTCCCGGGGTTTGACCCGATTAAGGTTGACAGGGCATGTTCGGTTTTTGCGACGAGACTTGCAAAAAGAGGTATAGATCCTGCGGCAATGGCCTCCTGTATCTGGGCCTGGTTCAGGTCCAGTTCCGGGATGGTCCCCATATTATATCGTTCCTGGATGATCCAAAGGGATTTTTTCCTGGTTTCCCATGTCCGCTCAGATATTTCAAGCCTGGCCTGGTAATCCATTAGTTGGAAATAAAGTCCGGCTACACCTGAGATCAGACTGATCTGAACCGTCTGATAGCCATATTGGGAAGCCAGGAGTTCAGCCCTGGATGCCTGGGTAGCCCTTCGGTACTTGCCCCAAAAATCGAGTTCCCAGAAGACATTAGCTCCAAACAGGAACATATTCCCGGGTGCAGTTCCCTGGAATTGAGCATTTGGCTTTTGCCTGGAAGCAGATCCGTCATATCCGAAACGGGGATAAATATCTGCCCGGTTATATCCCACAACCGCCTGGGCTTCAAGGATCCGTGAGGCTGCAATCTGAATATTCCGGTTGTTATTAAGAGCAGTGTCAATAAGCTCTTTGAGATATTCATCACCAAATAATTCCCACCAGGCAAGATATTCCAATGAATCCTGTGATGTGTTTGCGAAACGGTAGGAATCCGGGTTTTCTACCTCCGGTTTCTCCAATTTTGGTCCCACCATACACCCGTTAAGAGCGAGGATCAGGACCGGGATATAGATTAGTATTCGTTTCATATCTTGGTTTGGCATTTTAGTTTTCATCGTCGCCTTCAGGGGCTTGCCCATCGGTATCCGGGGATTGCATAGTGTCTTCAATGGACTGTACCTTACCTTCCAGGGTTTCTACCTTATCTTCCAGGGTGATCACCTCTTCCTCAGGGGATTCTGCCTCAAGCGCAAGTTTCCTCTTCTGTTCATACCGACCAAGCTTTCCAATGGCCACGAAAAACATGGGATACATAAAAACACCAAGCAGTGTAGCAATGAACATTCCGCCAAGCAGGGCCATACCCATAACCTTTCTTGCCTCAGACCCTGCTCCTGAAGCTAGAATCAGAGGAAATATCCCCAAAATAAAGGAGAAAGCAGTCATCAGGATCGGGCGGAAACGCATCCTTGCAGATTCAAGGGCTGCCTCAACGAGTGTCATACCCTCATCGAATTTCATCTTGGCAAATTCCACGATAAGTATGGCATTCTTGGCGGCCATGGCTATGAGTAATACCAGAGAGATCTGTGTAAATACATTGGATTCATAGGATTCACTGAATAACCTGGCCAGCATAAGGAATACAAAGGCCCCGAAAACGGCAAAGGGAGTTCCCAGGAGGATACTGAAAGGGAGAGTCCAGCTTTCATACTGGGCTGCAAGGATAAGGAAAACAAAAATGAGTGCAAATAAAAATACGATCCCTGCCGATCCGCTTGCCTGTTTTTCCTGGTAGGACATATTACTCCATTCATAACCCATATCCTGAGGCAGTACTGCCGCGGCAACTTCCTCCAAAGCATTTAGGGCCTGGGCAGAGGAATATCCTGCAGCAGGCGCACCGGAAAGTTCAACCGATCGGTAAAGATTGAAGCGGTTTGTAAATTCAGGACCATTAATATCCCGGATTGTCACAAGGGCAGAAAGCGGGACCATAGTGCCGTCGTTATTCTTTACAAAGAAGTTATGGATCTTGGCCTCATCCACCCGGTATTCCGGTTCGGCCTGAATATAAGCCTTATATAGTCGTCCGAAACGATTAAAATCATTTACATAATACCCACCCAGGAATGCCCCTATGGTTGTATAAAGGTCATTCAGGGGGACGCCTGCAATCAGGGCCTTATCCCGGTTGATGTCCATGTATTTCTGTGGCACCGATGCCTGGTAGGTTGTGAAAACAGATGCAATCTCATCCCTGGCCATGGCTGCCTGCATAAAATTCATAGCCTGTTCTGCCAGGTACTCGGGATTGTTACCTCCCCGGTCCTGCAACATCATGGTAAATCCGGAACCACTTCCAAGTCCGGGGATAGCCGGCGGACCAAAAGCGAAAATCTGGGCACCCGGGATCTTTGAAAGCCTGATATTAATATCCCTGGTCACTTCCTTGGCTGTTCTCTCCCTTTCATTCCAGTCTTTCAGGGAGAGGAACATAAACCCGCCATTGGTTGTAAATGCGCCGGACAACATGCTGAATCCTGTGGCATTGGTAACAAATTCGATTTCATCAATGCTTAAGAGGATGTCTTCGACTTCTTTGGCAATAACATCCGAACGCTGCAGGGATGCGGCAGCCGGTAGCTGCATATTGACAAACAGGTAACCCTGATCTTCCTCGGGAATAAATCCCCCTGGTACAAACTGGGTAATTACGAAAATGGATCCGGAAAGTATCAGCAGGAACACCATTCCCCTGGCAACCTTTCTGGTAAGGATCCCGGTAAATTTCATGTAACCTTTAGAAGTTTTGTCAAAGACATTATTGAAACCTTTGAAAAACTTACCCAGTGGTCCCTTGGAGGGCTTCGCCGGTCTGAGGAGGATGGAGGCTAAGGCCGGACTAAGACTCAGGGCGTTAACGGATGAAAAGGCCACGGAGACGGCAATGGTTATGGCAAATTGCTGATACAAACGGCCGGTAATTCCACCCATGGCTGCAACCGGTATAAACACAGCAACCACAACAAGACTGGTGGCGATAATGGGTGCTGAGACCTCCTTCATGGCTGCATTAGTAGCATCTTTTGGATTCATGCCCTTGGCAATATTAACCTGCACTGCTTCGACGACCACAATAGCGTCATCGACAACTATCCCGATGGCAAGCACGAGTCCAAGCAGAGACAATACATTCACTGTGAATCCCAGTACCGGGAATAAAATAAAGGCTCCAATCAGCGAAACCGGGATTGCAATAGTGGGGATAAGAGTTGCCCTCCAATCCTGAATGAAGATAAAAACAACCAGAATTACCAGTAACAGGGCAATAATCAGAGTTACTATAATTTCTTTTATTCCTGCCGTGATCGCTTTTGTTGTGTCAAGGGATACTTTATGAACGATTCCTTCCGGAAAACTCTGACTCAGATCATCCATGATGCTGCTAAGGCGCTGAGACATCTCAACCGCATTAGATCCAGGCTGCTGATAAATCGCTAAAGCTGCACAGGTCTGTCCGTTCAGGCGGGTAAAGGCGTTATAGGTTTCGACTCCCAGTTCTACATTGGCCAGGTTTTTGACTTTAATCTGGGAACCGTCCGGATTGGTACGAACGACGATCTCACCGAATTCTTCCTCGGTTTGCAAACGCTCGGGCAGCCTGACGGTATAGGTCATCTCTGTACCGGGTGGCGCCGGCTCCCCTCCGAATTTCCCGCCAGGGACGATAACACTTTGTGCGCGGATGGCGTTGGTAATCTCGGGAATACCGACACCAAGTTGTGACAGTCGGTCCGGTTTAACCCAGATGCGCATGGAATAATCCGATGCACCCAATACCTGTACCCTTCCAACGCCTTTTGACCGGGCCAGTACGTCCTTAATGTTTATTGAGGCAAAGTTTCCAAGGAAATTCTGGTTATACCTGTCGTCTGGAGAATAGATGCTTATCAGCATCACCGGGAAGGCGAAGGATTTCTCGGTCTTCACACCGAATCTCTTTACCTCTTCCGGCAATTTAGGAGTAGAGGAGGATACCCTGTTCTGGGTAAAGACCGTATTCATGTCCGGATCGGTTCCAATCTCAAAGGAAACCTCCAGTGACATCGTACCGTCATTTGCATTGGTGGATTTCATGTAGAGCATATTGTCCACACCATTCACCTCCTGTTCAACCGGGGTTGCGACGGACTGTTCCACGCTCACAGCATTGGCACCTGTATAGGAAGTACTTACCCTCACCATAGGAGGGGTAATATCGGGATACTGTTCAATAGGTAATCCCATAAGGAATACCAATCCCACAATCACCAATACGATCGCAATGACCATGGCTACAATAGGACGTCTGACAAAAAAGTTGTCCATATCTGGAATTTTCTGGATTATTAAAACTTAATTTTGATTCCCGGTTTCAGCAGCTTCCCGGGTTGGAATGGTAAACTCTGCCTGTATAGGATTTACGGTCACGCCGGAACTGACTTTTTGAAGTCCCTCGAAAACAACTGTCTCCCCGGCACTTAACCCGGACTCAATCAGCCAGAGACCATCTTTTGTAATAGATGCTTCCACCTGTCTGAATTCAACGACATTGTCTTCTCCGACGACAAATACCGATTGTTCTCCCTGAAGTTCAGTAATACAACGCTGAGGTACGAGCAAGGCATCGGTTACATTTTCAAACTCCAGCAATACCCTTGCGAACTGTCCCGGTCTAAGCGATTTTCTTGGATTTGGGAACGAGGCCTGAATAAGGATCGAACCGGTCCGCGGATCAATGCTTCGGTCAATGAAATCAACGGTTCCCATCTCTTCGTGTATCGAACCGTCGGCCAGGACAAGAGTAAGGTTTTCAGTCTTCCGGTCATCCGAATCCTGTCTTACTTTTTCCGGATCAAAGTACCTGGTAAGGAAAATATATTCATCTTCGGTCAGGAAAAACCGGACCTGGACAGACTCAATATTGGAAACGGTATTCAGGACCACAGGATTTGGCTCCCTGCCAACAAAATCACCAATTTTCGCCTCGGTCCGTCCAATGAGACCCTTAATCGGGGAATACATTTTCGTATATCCCAACTGGATACGAACGGCTCTGAGGGAGGCCTCAGCTGCCTCTACAGATGCCTCCGTGGCCCCATATTGCGCAACTGCAAAATCCAGATCGGCTTTACTTACTGCATTTATCTCTGCCAATGGCTCAATACGGTCGAGGTCAGCTTTTGCTTTCACCAGTATGGTTCTTGCTTCTGCCACCCGACTCAGGGCCTCAGCTTCAGCAGCCTGGAATGGCTGGGGATCAATTGAATAGAGTAGTTGACCTTTTTCAACAGGCATTCCCTCATCAAAATGAATACCCTCAAGGAATCCTTCAACCCTTGCCCGAATGGCAATATCAGCCCGCCCATAGGTTTGTCCCACAAATTCCCTGACACGAGGAAAATCCTTCTGGATAACCTCGATTACCTGGATTTCCGGGGGAGGGGCTTGTTGTTGGACCTCTTGTTTGCAATTGGAAAGAATAAGAGTCAGGGCAAGACCTGACAATAGAAGTAATTTTTTCATGGAATAATGACTCAATGGTTTCAACCCTAAAGATATTGAATTAATTAAGTTTTACTTCGGAGATTTTCTTCAATATCTCAGGTAAACAGGGTTAATTGAGGGATTTATAAAATATTATCTGTTAAATCTCATATAATCAGTAATATACGCTAATTCCATATATAGATTCTATAAACCATGTTTCCATAATGTTACATATCTTTTACACTTCATCAATCGCCAGGATACATATCTGGTATGAATTCAGTGTGGAGGAACTTAGAAAATCAATGGCCTTAAGCCGGATGCAGTTATTCCGAAAGATCAAATCCCTGACGGACCAGTCCCCTTCCGAATACATTCGCAACATCCGTCTGAAACGTGCAGCCCAGCTGATTAAATCAGAATATGGTAACCTCGCCGAGATCACCTATGAAGTCGGATTCAACCATCCTTCCTATTTCGCCAAATGTTTCCGGGAACTTTATGGTGTAGCGCCCTCTGAGTATGGTAAGAATTAATACTATCGGGGCAAGGCGAAGAATGGATCGCCCTTACTGTATTGACGGCAAGTAGGATTATTGCTTGATAAACCTCTGAATGGATCCCTGATTTCCTTGAATAAAATAGATTCCCTTGGGCAGAGTAGAGATATTAATGCTAAACTCCTTCTCATGCGGATGTTCAATCCTGTGCAAATAGCCTCTTAGTCCAATTATCTTCAATTCATTGATGGTTTCAGGTGAACTGATGTTCAGGGCATCAATACCTGGGTTAGGATACAGCTTGTAATTTTCAGGAGATCCTTTTAGAGTAATGATACTGCTCTGGGATCCTATGATTTTTGCTTTTCCTTCCTCGTAGAGGGAGGATACTTCGGCGTGGGACAGGGCATATTTCCAGATACCAACTTCATCCAGGCTCCCCTGGAAATTAAAAAATGGGTCTTCCTGTCCATATCGGCCATAGCCCAGTGAAAAAACTTCCTTTTCTGGAACGTCTGAGAAAAAATCCGAATAAGTGGAATCTGACCCAAGGTTGTAATGCCTGTTGTGCATCCATTTACCGTCAAGGTAACCGGTATTACCGGAATCACTTACAACTGCCACGAAATGGTACCACCTGTCTTCATCCAGATTTTCTCCTGAATCATAACAAAATCTGCGGTTTACAATGGTAAAGTATAATTTGCGGTTGGCAGGGTTTCTGCCATGACCGATCTCAATGATAAGTGAATTATGTGCAGTTCCCGTATCTCTCTCCCCATAGTAAAGAATTGGAAGAATCTGGCCGTCAGGCAAACTCTTATATTTAAACCAAAGGGAAATAGATCCTTCAGACAATTCACCAATTTGCTCAGGAGCTGAGCTGTCTTTTCCCGGGAATATGACAGCATTGCCATCATTGAAAAAATCCATGCATTTCCCTCTGGCCACATTTGAATATGATACAGAATGCGGGGTTCCGTGGGTTTGGTGGTTCGTAAGGTCTATAACAGCTCCTGAAGAATCATTATCGAAAGTCCAGTATCCGACTAGATTCCAATCCTCCTCATTCTGTCCAAGAATAAAACTGACACACGAAAATGTAATCATGAAGCAGATAAAAACTTTCAATATATTATTCATGAACATAAAATTGAGCAAGGTATTTCCCGTATACCAAAACTAATTAATTCGAATCAGTTCATCATGGAATTATACTTAAAACATTTATGTATGTAAACTTTTTTCTCCATCTTTCGGTACCAATTAATTAATTAAAATAACTATTATGGATGGTTTTCATTGGCTTGACTGGACGGTACTGGGATTATTTGTACTTGGACTGGTAGCCATCATTGTCTGGGTGAGCCGGATGAAGGAGGATACATCCTCTGATTATTTCCTGGCTGGCAGGGATGTCGGCTGGATTGCCATCGGGGCATCTATTTTCGCCTCAAATATCGGGTCGGAACATTTAGTTGGACTGGCAGGTGCCGGGGCTTCAAGCGGAATGGCTATGGCCCATTGGGAGATGCATGGCTGGCTGATCCTCGTGCTGGGCTGGTTGTTTGTCCCATTTTACGCAAGAAGCGGTGTGTTTACCATGCCCGAATTTCTTGAAAAAAGATACAATTCTGCCTCCAGGTCATTATTATCGATCATTTCCCTGGTTTCTTATGTTCTAACCAAGGTTGCCGTAACTGTATATGCCGGTGGTATTGTATTTAAGGAAGTGTTTGGGATAGATAGCCTTTGGGGTATCGATTTTTTCTGGATAGGAGCCATTGGATTAGTGGTGATTACCGGGATTTATACTACCATTGGTGGAATGAAAGCAGTACTGTATACTTCTGTTCTCCAGACCCCGGTACTGTTGGTCGGTTCTATAACCATCGTTATAGTTGGACTTGTAAAAGTCGGAGGCTGGGGAGAAATGCAGGATATTTTTGAAGCAAGTAAGAACCTTACCGAACATGGTGATTCAATGCTTGGACTAATGCGTTCATCAAAAGACGCTGAATTTCCATGGACCGGTGTGATCCTCGGTTCTGCCATCATAGGTTTCTGGTATTGGAATACGGATCAGTTTATTGTTCAGCGTGTACTGTCCGGGCGTAACCAGACCCAATCAAGGAGAGG
>JAUUZM010000141.1 GCA_030589965.1 Bacteroides sp. | reverse complement strand
TTCGAGTTTTGGAGGTTTATGGCTTCAAAGCTGACCATCCATTTTTCGGTATTTGTCGAATCAGGAGTTTTCCTGAATTCATCAATAATAAGCTTCAGGTTGATATCCCTGATCGTATCTGTAGCCAGTCTGATGGTTGCATTTTCAAGGCTTAGCCGACTGAGGACAATTGTTTTCTGGGATCTGTCAAGAGTTTTCAGGGTAGCAACCATACTCGGTGCATGAAGCAGAGTGTCCAGTTTTTGATCTTTCAAAAGGACCTCCTTCATTACTACCCGGTTGAACAAAATCATGTCCACTGATTCAATGGATAAATCAGCATCCAGGTTTTCTGAGATTGTTGAAGCTATTTTTTTTGCCAGATAGGTCTGTATCTGCTTGTTTTGCAGAATAATAAAGGCAGTTGCCGGAATGGCAAACACTCCAAGCAGAATAATCACCAGTATTTTAAGTACTTTTTTTATAATTTTATCCCCCTTGAATGTTAAACGCAAATAAAGCAAAAATAGTTCAAATAGCCTCATTTACTTATCATTAACATGTCAGTAACCATACTTGGAATCGAATCCTCATGTGATGATACCGCGGCCGCAATTGTCCGGGATGGCATTCTTTTGTCAAATGTGATTGCGGACCAGGAAGTTCACCGGAAATATGGCGGTGTCGTTCCTGAACTTGCATCAAGGGCTCATCAGCAGAATATTATTCCCGTAGTGGATCAGGCAATCAAAGAGGCTGGGGTTAGACAGGAAGATATTTCAGGACTTGCTTTTACGAGGGGACCCGGACTGTTGGGCTCTCTCTTAGTAGGAACTTCTTTTGCTAAAGGATTTTCCATGGCACTTGGAATCCCTCTGTTGGAAGTAAATCATTTACAGGCACATATTCTTGTCCATTTCCTTCAAAAAGAGGGAGAGGCTAAAGAAACAATTTCGTTTCCATTCCTCAGCCTTCTTGTTTCAGGTGGGCATACCCAGCTTGTTATTGTTAAGGATTATAATCAGATGGAAACCATCGGGAAAACAATTGATGATGCTGCAGGTGAAGCTTTTGATAAATGCGCCAAGGTAATTGGTTTACCCTATCCTGGGGGACCAATGGTGGACAGGTATGCTGCTTCCGGGAATCCGGAGGCATTCCGTTTCAATAAGCCAAGGATTGTGGGACTCGATTACAGTTTCAGTGGTTTGAAGACCTCATTCCTGTATTTCTTACGGGACAGACTTAAGGAGGATGAGGATTTCATTGCAAAAAACAGGGATGACCTCTGTGCATCTATTCAAAAGACAATCGTTGATATACTGGTCGAGAAACTGGAGATGGCCTGCCGGCAAACCGGAATCCGTGAAATTGCTCTGGCCGGGGGAGTTTCGGCTAATTCCGGACTCAGAAACAGGATGTTGGAATTGGGGAATAAAAATGGATGGAATGTATTTATTCCGGAACCCAGGCTGACCACCGATAATGCTGCTATGATTGCTATAACAGGCTTTTTTAAATACCTTTCAGGTGAGTTTGCATCCCTGGATATAACTCCGTTGGCCAGGCTTCCTGTATGAGTCCAGGACGTTTTAATTATCCTGAAAAAGTCTTATCTTTAAATTTCAGTTTATAAATAATGGAAATTGTAACCTTAGAGAGTACAAAGAAAACCCCAATGGTTCATCTGGACCCGGCAGGTAAGCTACGGATCGGTGGCCGTTCCATTCCTGAGGATGCATCCAAGTTCTTTGATGGTATACTTAACTGGATCCTCGATTATGTAAATTCTCCCCAGGACACAACTACTATCGATATCGAACTGGAATACTTTAACAGCGGATCTGCAAAATTTGTAATGCAAATCCTGCGGGAACTCAGCGAACTGATCCACCATGGAAAAGAACTCAAAGTAAACTGGTATTACGAGGAAGGAGACGATGACATTCTTGAAAGAGGGGAGTACTACGCCAGCATCCTGGATCTGGAAATCAACTTCATCGAAACTGAATAGGAAATCCTCTTGATCAAATTCTCTCAATTATTTTCCTTGACGCTTAATAGTTCATCATAATATTTAACCGTTAGGTATAGTCCTTCTTCCGTTTTCAGATCTGGTTTTTCCCTTTTAAGAAATTTTTCCATCTCCTCTTTATGAGATTTCATAATCTGGAGAATGGCTTTTTTTACCGGCCTGAAACGGGTGAGCTCCCCATCTTCATTCTCCATATACCATGCATGGTTACTTATATATTCATCATACCTTTTGTCCTGGTTGTAAGCTCCTGTATAATCCGCTTCCTGGAAAGTTTTGTAGTAATGCCTGTATAATGAAGTATTTTCATCGTAGACCACCTTCATAAAAAGAGTAGTCTTTTTTTCTGCCACAAACACCTGTTTAAGCACTATTGGACTGTCCGCCTTACCGGGGAATTCCAGGTAATCAATCAGTCTTTTGTTCAGAATGTAATCGACTTCACCCTTATTAAATAGAACCTGGTCCTTAAAACAATCATAATTAAGCGGGACGTTTTTCATTACTGTTTTATTGGCCAGGTAGATATTACCATGCTTGAATTCATCAAAGAAGTTCGGCGTACCGATAGTTCCATAAGCTTCTCCCTTCATATTTCGTATTTCCCCAGGTGCATTTCTCATCATAAATTCCATGTTCGCTGCATCCACATAGCCGCCAAGGGATTGGGCAATCCCAGAGAAGGGAATTGCCAGACCAAAAAATAGAATAAGTAATCTCATCTTTCTAAAATTCCATTATAAATGTAGTACCTGTTTTATCCGAATGAAAATAGATGGATCCTTTATGAATTCTCATTATTTGCCTGGAGAGAGAAAGTCCAATCCCGGAGCCTTCCTTCCGGGTAGTGAAAAATGGGATAAATACCTTGTCACTATCTTCCGGGTCTATCCCTTTTCCTGAATCAATGACTTTGATCTGAGTTCTGTCACCATTTAATTCACCTGCCAGGCGAATGGATTTTTCACTGCGATTTTCTACAGCATCAATGGAATTGTTTATAAGGTTTATAAGGACCTGCTGGATTAACTGTGAATCTGCCCATATATTTTTATCCTCTGCGGGTTTTTCGATTCTGAACTTAATTTCTGCTTGTTCCATATCCCTGGAATATAAGTTATCCATCCGAGCAAGCAGATTATTAATGGAAAGGGATTCAAATGAAGGCTTTGGCAGACGGGTCAGATTTTTATAGTCCGTAACGAATTTTAAAAGTCCGGTGCTCCTGTCCTGAATGGCATCCAGACTTGAATACATATCCTCTACGTCATCCTGATCTATATCATCAAGTGCGCGTCTTCTTCCCTGGTCATCCGTCAGCATTTCATTTATGGCCTGGCTAAGGGAGGAGACCGGGGTTACTGAATTCATGATTTCATGGGTAAGGACCCTGATAAGTTTCTGCCAGGAGTCAAGTTCCTGTTCCTCCAACTCCTGTCGTATATCCTGTAGGGAGACCAGTTTATAGTTTTCTTCTCTGATTCTGATACCGGTGGCTGTAACAGATAGTCTCAGGACTTCCTCTTCCGTATTAACCTTAATAAGTTTTTTTTGACCGGCTTCAAGCTCAATTATCCCCTTATATAAATCAGGATATTCGGTCTTCAGTGAATCCAGATTTGTAACATTTTTTCTTTTAAATAATCCGGATGCTGCCTTATTGAATAATATAACTTCACCTGCCTTATTAAAACAAACCAGGGCAACACGGATATGTTCAATAACTATCTGGAGATATTGGTATTGAGCTGCCTGGTCCATTTTTGCCTCCCGGTAGAAGGCGAGGATCTCATTAAAACTGGATTCCAGATCTCGAAAGGACTTTTCATTATATTTAGGCCAGTACGAACGGGTAAAATCCTGGTACTTCAAAGACTCAAGTAGATTGATGAAATTATGATTGCTGCGGTCGATAAATCGAAATAGCTCAAAAAGTAAAATAAGGACTACCAGGGCTGAGACAGCAGTAGCCGTGTACCATTTCTCCTGGTTCATGGAAAAGAAAGTTAGTCCCATGAATAATCCAATCAGAAGGATCCTTGCAAAAATCCTGAACCGATGGCTATGAAATACCATATTTAGTCATTTTTCGGTACAAAGTTGTTCTCGCCATTCCCAGTTCTTCAGCAGCCTTGCTGATATTATACCTGTTTTTTTCCAGGGCCTGCCGGATGGTTTCCTTCTCCACAGTCTTCATCCTGAATCCTGTAGTGGCTGTCACACTCCCGGTCTGCTTGGTAATGAGAAAATCAGATGATCTGAGGGTGGGTGAATCACTCAGGATAATAGCCCTTTCGATAACATGCTGCAATTCCCTGATATTCCCTGGCCATGAATAATCCAATAATTTCTGAATAGCCACATTATCTATCTTTAAGCCTTCCCTTTTATATTTCCTGGAATAAACTTCTGTAAAATGCCGCGACAGCAATGGAATATCATCCTTTCTTTCCCTCAGTGGCGGGATATTGATTTCGACCGTATTTATCCTGTAAAGCAGATCCTCCCTGAAGGATTTCTCCTGAACCATTTTATAAACCGGCATATTAGTAGCAGATATCAGACGGATATCTATGGGGGTCTGCTTACTGGAACCTACACGGTGTATTACCCGATTCTGAATTGCAGAAAGCAATTTTGCCTGAAGTGGTAGTGAAAGATTCCCGATTTCATCCAGAAAAAGAGATCCTCCACTGGCAACTTCAAATCTTCCGCTTCTGTCTTCCCTGGCATCCGTAAAGGCGCCTTTGACATGTCCGAATAGCTCACTCTCAAACAAGGTTTCTGAGATTGAACCAAGGTCAACGGAAACAAAAATTTCATCAGAACGCATGGATGCGCGATGCAGTGCTCTGGCTATCAATTCTTTGCCTGTTCCGTTTTCACCCAGTATCAAAACATTTGCCTCCGTCTTTGCAACTTTGTTAACCGAGTCCATTACAAGTTTTAACCTGGAAGAACCCCCAATGATTTCAGAGAACTGAAGGTCCATATCATGATATAGTAAGTCCTGTTTATTTCGGAGTTCCTGGATTTCTATGCTTGACTTATGCAGGCGATATGCATTAATTATGGTTGCCAGTAACTTTTGATTCTCCCAGGGCTTAACGATGAAGTCAGATGCTCCTTCCTGCATGGCTTTAACAGCAAGATCGATATCTCCGTAGGCTGTCATCATGATGACATGTGAACCAGGATCTGCTTTCCTTATCTCCCTCAGCCATTTCAATCCCTCTTTACCACTGGTTGCCCCGGTGGAGAAATTCATGTCGAGCAGGATCACATCAAAGGAATTATCAAGCAGCCGCGGAATTACCTTTCCCGGATCTGTTTCAGTCTGGATATTACCGAATTGCTTTTTCAGTACAATACGAGCCGATAAAAGTATGTCACGGTCGTCATCAATGATGAGGATATTTCCTGGTTTTCTGTCCATTGAGAGTAAATTTCCCCGGAAGGGAGTGGATTTAAAGTTATAAATTGTTTCAGATTGAAACAAAAAAATGTTTCAATTTGCAACATAAATCCCGTCGCCTGGAAATCGTTCACAAGGATAAGTGTCAGATTAATAGTTTATTGTGCTACGTGGTATATTAATTGTACATGGAGCATCATTATCTATTAAAAACTGATCATGATACAAACCAAGGAATTAGTAAAAGTATTTCGCACAGATGAGGTGGAAACCACAGCCCTGAATAAAGTAAACCTGGAGGTAAATTCAGGAGAATTTGTAGCCGTAATGGGTCCTTCCGGATGCGGAAAATCAACCCTTCTCAATATTATAGGTCTGTTGGATAACCCATCCGATGGAGAACTATATTTCGATGGCACTGAAGTTGCAAAATTTAAGGAACGCCAGCGGACAAATCTTCGTAAAGGCAACATCGGTTTCGTTTTCCAAAGCTTTAACCTGATAGACGAACTGACCGTCTATGAAAACGTTGAGCTTCCCCTGTTATACATGAATGTATCATCTGCCGAGCGTAAGAATAAAGTACATGCAGTGCTCGACAGGATGAAAATTGCTCACCGGAAAAAGCATTTTCCTCAGCAACTATCTGGTGGACAGCAACAGAGAGTGGCTATTTCAAGGGCTGTTGTGACAAATCCCAAACTGATACTTGCAGACGAACCAACAGGAAACCTGGATTCAGCAAATGGTGAAGAAGTAATGTCCCTTTTAACGGAACTGAATCAGGAGGGAACAACCATAATTATGGTAACACACTCACCAAGTGATGCTGAGAAGGCTCACAGGATTATCCAATTATTCGACGGACACATCGTAACCGAGAATATTAAAAAGATCCTATAAGTCTGTTATGCTGCGTAATTATTACATAAGTGCGATTCGCTACCTGTTGAAAAATCCTGTGTATGCCGGAATCAATATATTCGGGCTAGCCATAGGTCTGACCTGCACACTGCTTATTCTTCTTTTCATCAAGAACGAGTATAGCTACGACAGGTTTCATGATAAAAAGGATGACATTTACCGTTTAGTATTTGAATTGTCAACTAAAGGGAGAGAAATCCGCACGCCCCAGATGGTTGCTCCTGTGGGTGCGGACATGGTAGCGGAATTTCCGGAGGTTGTCAGCTCCGTTCGTTTCACTCAACCGGAGGAGGGATTTCTTGCATACGGTGAGTCAACTTTTAATATAGAGAAACTATGCTATTCGGATTCCAACCTGTTCAGTATGTTTTCATTCGAACTCCTGAGTGGAGACCCTGACAATTCTCTTTCTGCTCCCTATTCCCTTGTTATTACTGAAGATCTGGCAAAAAAGGTATTCGGAGATGAAAATCCCCTTGGAAAGATGGTACGATGGAATAACCGGGATGATCTTACCGTGACGGGAGTTATGAAAATGCCTCCATCTAATTCCCACATAAAATTTAATGCCCTTATATCCATGTCCACTCATTACAGGGATAAAAGACATCGCATGAACTGGTATGGGGGTAATCAGTACTACCACTATCTCGAATTGTTACCTGGGACAGATTTAGCCGGGCTGGAAGCGAAATTTCCAGACTTCATGTACGAAAAGATTAATCAGCAATACGAAAAGGCAGGGGTTTCCATTTCCGCTTCCCTGCAAAGATTTACGGATATTCATTTGAGTTCGGACCTGGTTGGTGAGATGTCAGCAAGCGGCAGCAGGAGTGCTATTTATTTGTATGCGGCCATTGCCCTGTTTATCCTTTTTATTGCATGTATTAATTTTATGAATCTAACGACCGCTCTGGCAACCAAACGAGCCAAGGAAGTTGGAATGCGGAAGGTATTTGGAGCCGGGAAATCCACCCTTATCAGGCAATTTCTGGGGGAATCTGTAATTATGAGTCTTCTGGGATTGATAATCGCATTGATCCTGGTTGAAATTCTTTTACCCTCGTATGAATTGATGGTACAGAGGGATCTTGAAATTTACCAATGGAGAAACCTGGATCTGATCATCGGAATTCCAGTACTGGTTATTTTAGTGGGATTACTTGCAGGTTCCTATCCGGCATTTTATTTGTCATCCTTCAAACCAATTGCCGTGCTAAAGGGAATATTCAGTAGTAATAGGGGGTATATGGGATTAAGAAACAGCCTGGTATTGTTCCAGTTTGCTATTAGTATAATATTGATAATCAGTACTCTGCATATATATGTTCAGCTCGGATATATCCAGTCCATGGATGTGGGATACCGCAAAGATGATATTATGATCCTCCAGTTTACCAGCGATTCCTTTAAGAAAAAATGTCCCGCATTAAAAGAGAAACTTGCCGAACTTCCGGATGTTGTGAGT
>JAUUZM010000033.1 GCA_030589965.1 Bacteroides sp. | reverse complement strand
TGGTAATTTGACATTTCAAAAACTCCCATGGGGCCATTCCAGAGAATTGTCTTGGAAGCAGCAATGGCCTCGGAAAAGAGCTTAATAGATTCAGGGCCAATGTCGAGTCCCATCCACCCTTCGGGTACTTCATTCACCGATGTAAGGGCTGTCTGAGCATCGTTACCAAATTCGTCCGCAGCCACATTGTCCACCGGAAGAAGAAGATTCACTCCCATGGATTTTGCCTTTTCAATCAGTTCTTTTGCAAGATCAAGCTTATCTTCTTCACAAAGAGAAGAACCAATATTTCCGCCCATAGCTTTAATAAAGGTATAAGTCATTCCTCCCCCGATGATGAGATTATCACATTTCTCCATCAGGTTTTCAATGATCAGGATCTTATCCGATACCTTTGCACCACCCATAACAGCTGTAAAAGGTTTTTCTGAAGAGTGCATAACCTTATCCATGCTGGTAAGCTCATTTGTAATAAGGAATCCAAACATCTTTTCTGAAGGGAAGAACTTAGCCACAATCGTTGTAGATGCATGTGCCCTGTGAGCAGTTCCAAAGGCATCGTTTACATATACATCAGCCCCTTCTCCGAGTTTGCGGGCAAAATCCTCATCTCCTTTTGTTTCTTCCTTATAGAAACGGAGATTTTCAAGCAGCAGAATTTCACCTGCCTGCAGGTTATTTTTAAGAGCCAAAGTTTCTTCACCAATACAATCTTCAGCAAATTTTACTTCCTGTCCGAGGAGGCCGGAAAGAGTGGGAATTACATGCTTCAGAGAAAACTTATTCTCCGGACCTTCTTTTGGTCTGCCGAGGTGAGACATGAGGATTGCAGATCCACCGTCTTTCAGTATCTTTTTTATCGTTGGCATGGCTGCCCTGATTCTTGTGTCATCAGTAACATCAAATGAATCGTTTAATGGGACATTGAAGTCAACTCTCATGATTACCTTCTTTCCTGTAAAATCGTAATTATCAATTGTTTGCATGGCTTATTTCTGATTAAATTTTCGTTGATTCGCCAAAGTTAAAAAAGTATTTTAATTTTACCTTCGATCAATTTTATATATTCCTGGACTTTGCGATTTTCAGAGGTAGCCGGACATAGTGATTTAAAGCAGCGGTTGATATTATCCGTTCAGGAGGAACGTGTTCCCCACGCTCAGCTTTTTCATGGACCTGAGGGTACGGGAACCCTTGCCCTCGCTCTTGCATATGCCACATATTTGTCCTGTACCAACCGTTTGGCAGCTGACTCATGCGGGCAGTGTCCTTCATGCCTGAAATATGATAAGCTCGTCCACCCCGATCTCCATTTTGTTTTCCCGGTATTCACAACAAAATCGGTAAGCAGTAATCCGGTAAGTGATGATTATATCGGGGCGTGGCGCGAAGCCCTGCTTGATAATCCATATATCACACTTCAGCAATGGTATGCGAAACTTGGACTTGAAAACAAGCAGGGGATAATAAACAAATGGGAATCTGAGGCAATTGTACGAAAGCTTAGTCTGAAGGCATTCGAATCAAACCATAAGGTCATGATCATATGGATGCCTGAAAAAATGAATACTCCTGCTTCAAACAAACTGTTGAAAATGATTGAGGAGCCACCTCCTCTAACGGTGTTTCTCATGGTGGCAGAAAGCACAGGACCCATCCTTCCCACGGTTCTGTCAAGGACTCAACTGATTCGTGTTCCGCGACTTTCGGATCAGGATCTAATGGTAGCGCTGAAAAAGACGTATTCCTTAGATGAGGAACAGCTTGGAAATGCTGTGCACCTGGCAGATGGAAGCTTCAGTAATGCAGTAGAAGTTCTGAATAGAAGTGAGGAGTCTGATTACCATCTGGAACTTTTTATCCGGATAATGCGCCTGGCTTACAGCCGGAAATTCCAGGAGATTTTTGAATGGGTTGAAGAGGTTTCGGGACTTGGAAGAGAGAGACAAAAACTATTCCTGGCCAATGCTATGCGCCTGGTAAGGGAGAATTTTTTGATGAATATGAATGAGAATGACCTGGTTCGGCTCACACCGGCAGAAAATGATTTTTCCAGTAAATTCAATGCCTTCATTCATCCTGGCAATGCGCCTGCAATTATACAGGAGTTCAACGATGCATATACGCATATCGAATCCAATGCATATGGCAGGATTGTCTTACTTGATTTTGCCATGAAAATGGTCAAGCTTATCCGATAAAATGTCAAACGGCATAAAATTCTTATTTTTGTAGCCATGACAGAGAAAGGACATATATGTGATAACAGGGGGAATGTTCAGGATATGCCCTACCGTGTCCATTGTGGATGTAACAAACTGGCCACTTATGACTGGCTGAAAGATATACCCAAGGACCATCAATATGATGAAATAATTGAGGTTAGGTTCAAAAATACAAGGAAGGGATTTTACAGGAATATTCATGATATCCGTTTTAATTGTGGTGATATAGTTGCCGTGGAAGCATCACCCGGACACGATATAGGTGTTGTTTCCCTTACGGGGGAACTGGTTCTACACCAACTCAACAAATATGGTATTGAACCGGATTCCGAAGAAATCAAGAAGGCATATCGGAAGGCAAAAGATGCTGATGTTGACAAATGGAAGGAAGCCATTGAGTTGGAACATGATACCATGATAAAGTCAAGAAAGATCTCTGAGGATCTGAAGCTTGACATGAAGATTGGGGATGTTGAATATCAGGGAGACCGGACCAAAGCAATATTTTATTACATAGCTAGTGAACGGGTCGACTTCAGAGAACTTATTAAGGTACTGGCCGATTCTTTCAGGGTACGTATTGAAATGCGGCAGATCGGTGCCAGGCAGGAAGCCGGAAGAATTGGAGGGATTGGATCCTGTGGAAGGGAATTATGTTGTGCCAGCTGGATGACTAATTTTGTATCTGTTACAACTAATGCAGCCAGATACCAGGAAGTCTCCCTTAATCCCCAGAAGCTTGCAGGCCAGTGCGGTAAGCTGAAATGTTGTCTTAACTATGAGCTCACATCCTATCTTGATGCTCAGAAAGATTTTCCTGACAGGAACCAGGAGCTGGAAACAGAAGATGGCTCGGCTTTCTACCAGAAAACGGATATCTACAGGGGATTGTACTGGTATGGATATGTAAAAGATAATGTATCAAGTATAGTCCCGGTTCCGGTTGAAAGAGTTAAGGAGATCATCCGCCTGAATAAAGAAGGCAAGAAGGTGAAATCCCTGATTGAAGAAGGATTCAACAAATCCCACAAGCTTGATTTCCAAACTGATATTGTAAAGGATGACCTTACCCGTTTTGATAATCAAAAATCACGAGGGAAACGAAAGAAGAAAAAGAATAAAAGGAAACCGGACAGGTCATAGACCATGAAATCAGTGAAGCCATATATTTACATCTTTTTTGTAACAATCATCTCTGTTACCTCTTGTGATCCCAGCCGGGTATTTGAAGATAACATACGTATTCCGGATGGTGTCTGGGAACAGGATAATATTGTAAGCTTTGACCTGATGGTTGAGGATACCATCTCTTCGTATAATCTTTATGTGAATGTACGTAATGCCAATCTATACCCCATGAGTAATCTTTATCTATTCATAACTACTACGGCTCCATCCGGGCACTCCATCATGGATACAGTTGAGGTAATACTTGCCGATGAAAAGGGTAAATGGTTGGGTAGTGGCCTGGGTGATATTTGGGATCTACAGCAAGCTTATAAACAGAACATCCGTTTTGCTCAAAGAGGTGAATATACCTTTGAATATGAACAGGCTATGAGGGTAGAAAGGCTTCCCTTTATCCTTGATGTCGGACTGCGGGTAGAAAAAGCTGATTAGTTGGGAAAAGACAAGCTCAGAAGATTCAATGAATTGGAGACATTTGATAATGTCTTCCAGCCTTCCGTAGAAGAGGTCTTCAGGAAAAATTTCAAGCTAAAGAATAAATGGAAACAAGAGTATTTCGGGAATGATCATCCCCTGATACTGGAGTTGGGATGCGGCAAGGGCGAGTATAGTATTGGCCTGGCTGAAAAATTTCCGGAAATTAATTTTATTGGAATCGATATAAAGGGGGCCAGAATATGGACAGGAGCGAGGCTTGCTATACAGAATCATATTCGGAACGTCGCATTTGTACGAACCAGGATTGAGTTTATCACCTCCTTTTTCGGAAGGGATGAGGTTGATGAAATCTGGGTGACCTTTCCCGATCCACAATTAAAAAGACGCCGGAATAAAAAGCGCCTTACTGCCACAGGTTACCTGAATTCTTACCGTGAGTTTCTCAGGGATGATGGAATCGTGCATTTGAAAACCGATAACAGGGTACTGTATAAATATACCCTTGACCTGGTGAAAAGAAATGATTTACCCCTTGTCTTTGCCTCGGAGGATCTGTATGGTAGCCAGCAGGATGAGATCGTCCATGGCATCCGTACTTATTATGAGAAGCGGTTCATTAAGGAAGGATTGAATATTCACTATCTGAAGTTCAGGCTAAGGGGCCAGAAAGCGATTATAGAACCGGAGTATTCAGATGAGTCCGACGAGCTGTATGGCTCCAAGGCTTAATTTTTTTTATTTATATGTCCAAAAATCTTCGAAACCAGAATGCTGGATCTGACATGGATTTTTTCACCAGGGTTTACCAAGTGGTAAGAATGATTCCATCTGGAAAAGTGTCTACTTATGGAGCCATTGCCCGTTTTCTCGGATCCCCCCAATCTGCCCGAATGGTTGGATGGGCAATGAATAATTCCCATACCCAGAAGGATTATGTTCCTGCTCATCGGGTACTGAATAGAAATGGGATGTTAACAGGGAAACATCATTTTGGAGGATCAAAAGTAATGGAGGAATTACTGGAAAGTGAAGGAATACAGATTGTTGATGACTCAGTGGTGGACTTTCATGCTCATTTATGGGACCCTAATGCAGAATTAATCTAAATAAAATCTGTATATTTGAGCCTTATTATAATCGTATAAAATTCTCCAAAAATGTCCTTCTCAGAAGATAAGGTGCTTGCTGCCTTAGAAAAAGTCAAATACCCTGGTAAAGACCAGAATATTGTTGAACTTGGACTCATAAGTAAGATCTGGTCTGAGGGTAATAAACTGGGTTTTACTATAGTTTTTGACCGCTCCAATGATCCGGTAATTCCTTCCGTACGAAAAGCCAGTGTAAAGGCTCTGAAAAAATACCTTGACCCAAAGGTGGAAGTTGAGGGAAATATTGAAATAAAGGCGAAGCAGGTAATTGAATCCCAGAAGATTCTTCCGGAAGTAAAAAATATTATTGCCGTTGCTTCAGGTAAGGGCGGTGTAGGTAAATCCACCGTTGCTGTTAACCTGGCTGTTGCAACAGCTAAGGCGGGTTATAAGGTTGGACTTATTGATGCAGATATATATGGACCTTCAATTCCAAAAATGCTTAATGCTGAAAACCAGCGACCTTCTGTAGAGGTGGTTGATGGTAAAGAGATAATGCTTCCTGCTGAAAGCTATGGGGTGAAACTCCTTTCGATTGGCTTTTTTGTTGAACCTGAGGATGCTGTAGTCTGGAGAGGACCAATGGCCACAAATGCCCTGAGACAATTTATGACTCAGACAAGCTGGGGAGAGCTCGACTATCTCTTTATCGACCTTCCCCCGGGCACCAGTGATATTCACCTGACTATGGTACAGGAGGTCCCGGTTACAGGAGCTGTAATTGTTTCAACTCCTCAACAGGTTGCCTTGGCGGATGCCCTTAAAGGCATCAATATGTTCAGGGGAGATAAGATTAATGTTCCCGTACTTGGATTGGTGGAGAATATGGCCTGGTTCACACCTGCAGAACTTCCGGATAATAAATATTATATTTTCGGTAAGGAAGGTGGAGTAAATCTTGCAGAGAAACTCAATATTCCACTATTGGGACAGATTCCGATAGTGCAAAGTGTATGCGAGGGTGGAGATACCGGTAAACCAGCTGTTCTTGATACAGGTTCTGATGTATCTGAAGCTTTTGAAAATCTTGCTAAAAATATGATTCGAGAAACCGAACGAAGGAATACTGAGATGCCACCCACAAGCATTCTGGAAATTAAAAAAATGTAACTAGAAAAATATATATGTCATGACTGAGGAAGTAAAAAATGATCTGAAGAGAAGGATCAATGCCGCGCTTGATAAAATACGTCCTTACCTTGAGGCGGATGGGGGTGATATTACATTGGAAGAAGTGACAGAGGATTTCACCATCAAGGTAAAGCTCCATGGAGCCTGTGAGGGCTGCCCATTCAGTTACCAGACCCTTAAGGCCGGAGTAGAACAGGCCCTGCTTAAAGAGGTTCCTGAAATGAAAGAATTGGTCGCACTTGATTAGGGCTTTGAGGTAATAAAACGATAATTATAGAATTGATCCCCGTCACGAACAATCGGACGGGGATTTTTTCGTTTGAGTTTAATACATTTGTGTTGTCTTGAGAAGGCGAATTCCCATACATATAATACCCCTTGCCATTCTTCTTGGAATATTTTCAGGATGCAGCACAGAAAAGAATACTCCTGTAACGCGGACTTTTCACAATGTTACCTCCCGGTATAACATTTTTTTTAACGGGAACGAAAGTTATAAGAGGGGACTGAAGAAGATGGAAGATGCCCATCTGGATGATTTTACCCGCATTCTGCCAATATTTACCTATGGAGAAGAAGCAACTGCCAGTACGGTAGCGCCGGACATGGAGAGGGCCATTCAGAAGGCAACAAAAGTAATTACCCTGCATTCCATAACCGTTAAACCTGAATTCAAAAACGGTCCGCAGTCCGAAAAACAAAAGGAATTGTATGCCATGAACGAGTACAATAAGTTTGTCCCGGGAAATTACCTTCTCATGGGAAAAGCGTACCTGTTCAGACATGACTTCTTTTTGGCATTGGAGACTTTTAAGTTCATCATGACGGAGTACTATTATGATGATATCGTTTTTGAAACCCAGATCTGGATCGCAAGAACACATAATGAATTGGAGGAATACATGGAATCAGAAGATATTCTTGAGGTGCTAACCGGCACGCAGGAATTTCCTGAGAAACTTAATGCTAAACTTTATTCCACCCTGGCTGATCTGTATATGAAGCAGGAGGAATATAGCCGTGCAATAGAGCCGATGACAATTGCTGTAAATAATGTCAAGAAAAAGGACGAGAAGATTCGTTGGACTTATATCCTGGCACAATTACACCAGGAAGCGGGAGATCCCCAGTTAGCCTCTGATTATTACCGGCAGGTTATAAAAATGAATCCGGATTATGAAATCAGCTTCAATTCCAGGATCAACAGGGCCAGTGTATTTATGGCAGGATCCGATAACGCAAAAGAAATAAAGGAGGAACTCCGAAAGATGCTTAAGGATGAGAAGAACGCAGAATTCAGGGATCAGATTTATTTTGCACTTGGAAATGTATTCTTCCGTGAAGGTAATACCGAAGAAGCACTGAACCATTATAAACTGTCTTCCTCTACCAGTGTCACCAATACCCAGCAAAAAACTACCTCCTGTCTTACCATCGCTGAGATATACTATGAAAAACAAAACTACGAACAGGCTGATTTATATTATGACTCAGCAATGGTTTATTTAACCGCTGAATATCCTGATTATGATAATATAGTGGCAAAAACAAGAAGCCTTTCAGTTTTAGTCGAAAACCTTCAGGTGGTTCAGCATGAAGACAGCCTTCAGATGGTAGCAGGCTTGTCAGAACCTGAAAGACTTGCTCTTATTGACAGCTTAATCACCAGGATTGAAAGGGAAGAAGCCCTGGCCAGGGAGCAGGAGATGACTGCCATGAGAGACCAGCAATTTAATCGTATGGCTCTGAATGAAAGTCAGAGGACTGGATTTTCCGGAGGAGAAGACCAGGGTGGGAAATGGTACTTTTATAATCAGGCCGCCAAGGGATTCGGTCAACCCGAATTCAGGATGAAATGGGGAAACCGAAAATTGGAAGATTACTGGAGAAGATCAAATAAATCCGAGGTCAAGTTTGAATCTGATGAAGAGGAGGAGGTCAGTGATACCAGTGGCGTAATTCAGGAAGCAGCTAAGATATTGAGTAATAAATCAAGGGAGTTTTACCTGAAGGATGTTCCAATGACAGATTCCTTGATTGAAATCTCCGATGGAAGGATAATAGAGGGTATGTATAATGCTGCCACCATCTATAAAAATGAACTCCAGGATTATCCGAATGCCGAAGTTACCTACAAGGAATTACTTGATCGTTATCCGGAGAACGAATATACACTGAGTTCATATTATAACTTATACCGTTTGTATGAACAGGAGAATGATATACCCAAGGCAAATATATATAAGGAATCTATAGTCAGGGAGTTTCCTGAAAGCCAGCCGGCACAACTGCTTACAAATCCAAATTATATAAACGAATTACTTGCCAAGGAAAATGAAGTAAATGATTATTACAGGATAACTTATGAGATGTATGAAGCAGGTAATAACTATGGAGTAATAACAAATGTTAATGCAGCACTGGTTAGATATAAGGATGATCCGGTGATTCCTAAATTCGAATTTCTAAAAGTTCTTGCCATCGGAAAGACGGAAGATATACTGGTGTTTACACAGGCTCTTGACAGTCTGATCAATAGCACACCTGATCCTGAAATTGCTGAAAGGTCTACAGAAATTCTCGCCTATATTATGGATACGGATATGGAAGTTAAAATCGAAACGGAAAAAATTGAGGCTGAAGAGATTTACCATGCAGATTCAGTGGGGACTTTCTCATACGGAATGTACTTTACAGGGAATGTAGATATCAACCAATTGAAATTCGAATTTATTAATCTGAACCTGGACCTCTATTCAAACAAAACTTTTGATGTTGTTGAGGAGGGTCTCGATGAAGGAGTAACTGCTGTAATGGTTAATCAATTCCCCAATATGGAGGAGGCCTGGGAATATTATGACCAGGTCTTGCGGAATAACAAAATTTTCCAGGTACTTGGAGAGAACGAATTTCGTCTTTTCATCATATCCTCAGGGAATATCAATGTTCTAACAGAAAACAGAGGGGCCAATATGTACTGGCTTTTCTTCCAGAAACACTATAACAGAAATGAAGGAAATTAAAATTCTTTGGACTGACGATGAGATTGATCTCTTGCGTCCTCATATTCAATTTCTTGAGGAGAAAGGATATCTTGTTATGACTGCCCATAATGGAGATGAAGCAATTAAACTGGTTAAGGAAGAAAACTTTGATTTGATCTTCCTGGATGAGAATATGCCTGGGATGAGCGGACTTGAAACCCTGGATGTGATCAAGTCAATGAATCCGGGTATTCCCGTGGTCATGATCACCAAAAGCGAGGAAGAAGACATTATGGACCTGGCCATTGGTGCCAAGATCAATGATTATCTTATTAAACCCGTCAAACCAAACCAGATCCTACTGTCCATAAAGAAAAATATTGACACAAAAAGGCTGATTACCGAGCGCACTACTTCAGTCTACCAGTCTGAATTCGCCCAAATTCAGATGCTGATCAACACTGCTTATCATTTTGTGGACTGGGTTGAGATCTACAAGAAGATTACCTACTGGGATCTCGAAATGGAGTCCAGTTCTGACGATGGACTTGAAGAAATTCTTAAAATGCAGAAAACGGAAGCCAATGCCGGATTTGCCAAGTTTGTCAAAACACATTATCATTCATGGTTCTCAGGGGATAATCAGGATGGACCTTTACTTTCACAAAACATCGTCAGTGAGAAGGTAATTCCCCTGCTTAAGGAAGGAGACAAGGTATGTCTTGTTGTTATTGACAACCTGCGTCTTGATCAGTGGAAAACCTTGCAGCCTATGATCGAGGAGTTTTTTACAGTGGACTCAGATGAAGTTTATTGCGGCATCCTGCCCACAGCTACCCAGTACGCCAGGAATGCATTGTTTGCCGGTCTTATGCCAATGGAGATTGAAAAATTGTATCCTTCCCTTTGGGTTGATGAGGAAGAAGAAGGAGGGAAAAATCTAAAAGAGGAGGAATTACTGGCAGGCCAGATTCAGAGGGCAGGACTCAAATTGAAAATTCACTATGATAAAATAAGTAATTCCAGGGGTGGTAAAAAACTTATAGATAATGCATCCGATCTTGTAAATTATGATCTGAGTGCAGTGATTTTTAATTTTGTGGATATTCTCTCCCATGCAAGAACGGAAATGGATATGATCAGGGAACTGGCCTATGATGAGTCTGCTTACCGATCCCTTACCCGTTCCTGGTTTGAGCATTCCCATCTCTTTGAGTTTCTGAAAGAACTATCAGCGATGAAATTTAAGGTGGTCCTCACAACGGATCACGGAACCATTCGTGTGCAAAACCCGATCCGTGTGATAGGGGACAGGAAAACCTCATCTAATTTAAGATATAAGCAAGGCAAGAATCTTAATTACAATCCTTCGGAAGTTTTTGAGATCAAACATCCGGAAATGATTCATTTGCCAAAGTCTCATATTAGTTCCTCCTATATATTTGCCATGAATGAGGATTTTCTCATTTATCCGAATAACTATAACCAGATGGTAAATTATTACAGGAACACCTTCCAGCATGGAGGAATTTCTCTGGAGGAAATGATTATTCCCCTTATAACTCTGAGTCCCCAGTAAACAGCAGCCAATGTTGCCATTGAAAATATCCACACCGGATGTCCTTGAGGAGGTAGCCAGGAAGCTTTTGAATGCTTTTCCACAGGGGAGGGTATTTGCCTTCTATGGGGAAATGGGAGCTGGGAAAACCACCTTTATCAAAGCACTTTGCAGGGTATTGGATGTGAATGATGGTACGAGTTCCCCGACTTTCGGACTCATTCATGAATACATAAGCGGTGAGGGAGATTCGATATTTCATTTTGACTTTTACAGGATTGAAAATCTGGAAGAGGCATTTGATATCGGATTTGAGGAATATATTTACAGCGGGGAATATTGCTTTCTTGAATGGCCTGAGTTAATTGAGAAAATCCTTCCGGATGACGCTGTCAGGTTAGGACTTAAGGTAAATAATGACGGATCCAGAGAGCTGTACGAAATGCCCGATCGACAATAAGATAGTTCAAGCTTTTTTGACTATACCATTGAATTATATTATTTTAGTCCACCCCAACTAAAGAAAAATAACAAAAATATGAGTCCCCAGGACCATTCCGATTCAAGATTTACTTTTGGCAAGGCCAGTTTGATGCCCCAGGAAGAAATGCTGGAGGTAAGCAAGAGCAAAAAGATATTAAGCATTGGAATCCCAAAAGAATCACAGAAAACAGAGAGCCGTGTTGCCCTTACACCTGAGGCTGTAGATCAACTTGTAAACACCGGACATGAAGTAAGAATAGAAACCGGAGCCGGTGCACAGGCGAATTATTCTGATACGGATTACAGTGAACTCGGGGGATATATAGTAGACAGTCGGGCGGAAGTTTATACCTCGGACATTATTTTAAAGATCGCTCCAATGTCAATCCAGGAGATTGATCTTCTTAGCGAAAGGCAGGTTGTTATTTCATCTCTTCATCTGAATAACCAAACTAAAGAGTTTATCCAGAAGATGATTCAGAAGAGAACTACAGCCATTGCTTTCGAGAATGTTAAAGATGAGCATAACTGTTACCCGGTGGTGAGGTCAATGAGTGCCATCGCCGGAAATACCTCTATCCTGATAGCTGCTGAATACCTGAGTAATTTCAGGGGAGGCAAAGGTGTCATGCTTGGAGGGATTCCGGGTATAACTCCGGCTGAAGTTGTCATTCTGGGTGCAGGCACTGCCGCTGAATCTGCCGCCAGAGCTGCTTTGGGCCTGGGGGCCCAGGTGAAGGTGTTTGATAATTCTGTACACAGGCTTCGCAGATTACAAAATAACATAGGCCAGCGCATATATACCTCCGTATTTCACCAACAGGTTATGGAGCGAACTCTTCGCTCGGCTGATGTTGTGATTGGCGCCATGTACCTGATAGAGAAGGGCCCCAGGTTTATCATTACTGAGGACATGGTAAGGGAAATGAAAAAGGGTGCCGTGATAGTTGATATTAGTATTGACCATGGAGGATGCATAGAAACTTCAGAATGCAGGACACAGGTAGATCCTGTTTTTTCCAAGCATGGAGTGATACACTACTGTGTACCCAACCTGCCCTCGAGAGTGGCCCGGACAGCTTCCATAGCCATTAGTAACGTTTTCGCACCATTATTAATACGCATGGGAGAAGCCGGAGGTTTAAAACAACTCCTGAAAAATGATTTGGGAGTCAGGAATGGGGTTTATGTGTACAATGGAATTCTGACAAATAACTTTATTGGCAAGCATTTTGATATTCCATCCAAGGATATTGACCTGTTGATGGCAGCTTTTTAATTTAGGAATGATGGTGAGAAAGATTGGAATAGCGCTTGTAGTAATTGCATTGTTTTGCAGTTCATGCGATAAAAAAACCGAAGAACCCCAATTCAGTGGAGAGATCAATTTAAGTTCTGAGCTTTTACAATCAGGACAGTCCTATGTATTTTATGGATTCTCTTTTGAAATCGGAGCCATCTCCCTTTATTCATTGACCAGCAGTACCTTGCCGGATCTTGCAGCCATACATGTGATCTTTGGAGATACCGTTACCGTTGATCTCAATAGTTCAAATGAAACGGATGCTTTTTATAAGAACAGCACTTTTCAGAACGCAACAGAAGCTGAGGCTTATTATAATAATTATACGGAGGTAATTACATCAGATTTTCAGCCCCTGGCACATTCCGTCAAGCCAAATCAGATTTGGACAATACAAACCGGGAATAAACGATATGCCAAGATCTGGATTAAGGAAATTACCCATATGAAAGGAAGTATTTCGGATTTTGTTGATCTCAGAATTCAGTACGAATATCAGCCGGATGGAAGCAGAACATTTGACTGTGGATGTAATTGAGACTTCCCTGTTATTAGAAATTTGCCCTGACCTGTAAACCTCCTGTATGGATCACCGCCTGTTTTTCTGAAACCCTTCCTGAATATTCAAGATTTAATTCTATGCCCTTTGTAATACTTCTCTGGAATAGAACAGTCCATGTTCCATTGTGTCCGGGCAATAATCCTTGCAGCATCTCATATCCAACCGGGGAGTTGGGTTCATCATTGTATTCAAGGTGAACATAGTTTACACGGCCGGTAAGAATTCCTTTATTCAAAATACTATACCGAAGCTCGGTTCCCAGGTTATGTTCCTTTGATTCCTCAACATCCAACCGGTTTACCTGGGTTTTGTATCCATAATCAGCAACCAGGCGGAAGGCAAGATTTATTTGCGATTGAAAACTGAGTTTGTTTGAAATAAAGTCAATTCTATAATCACGGCTGGTCAGGAACTGGGATGTAAATGTTTTATCTCCTGAATCAAACTGATTGATTAAGGAAATATTATTGCCTAGGCTTAACCTGCCACGGAAACCATGACTTCGAATGGTTCTTGTATCAAATCCGTTTGAGAGAAGGCTTTGGCTCAGGTTGCGATGATATATATAATCTGCGCCGAATACTTTACCTGTTTTATTAAACGAAAGATTATTTCTGATGGATGTAGAAAGAGTAATCAGGTCCGGATCATCCAGATTAATCAAAAAAGGATTAAGGTTTTTTATGATATCCCTGGAAGTATTTTTACGGTTGATCCTGTAAGCAAATTTGTTTGAGAACATAGAAACTCCCTTTAAAAGTCCACTTTCGTTTTTCCATATTCTGGCTGGGTTCAAATTTATCGTCTGGTTGAACTGGTTGGTATATACGGTCATAAAATCGCTGGAAGGGAAAAAGATCCTGATATACCTTGCTTCATCCTTGAATTGTGCAACTTCGAATTCATCCAGTTCTTTAAGTCCGTTCTGATTATAATCGATCCACTGGTACACCCCCTGTCCCGGGGCCACCTCCAGGTAGGAATACTCCCTGCTGGTTTCAAGTCCAGAGCCCACTTCATAAAAGGTACTCGTTGAAATGCCACCCTTTACCAGTTGCAATCCATGTTCAATTCTGCCGGTGATGTTTCTTTCGGGCTTATTTAAACTGAGAGTGGTGTCATTCACTGAGAGTTCCCGGAAAGTGAGAGTGGACTGTAGACGGTTATTAGGATTTTTCAAAAATGCGGCCCCAACACTGAAATCCTGTCCCATGTTAGTATAAACCAGAAGATTATCCGAGGGCAGGTAATCTTTTCGATTCTTGTATGAGATAAAACCACGGTTGAGAATGCTGTCAGGCTGGGTAAGGAAAACTTCCCATTCCTGGTAGGCAAAACTGTTTTGCATTAATGAGTCTGAAGGCTTGCCTGTCCATTTATTTTTCTCAGCTTCCTCTCTTATCCCAAGAATGGCTTTATTAAAATGTCTTGCCAGGCTTACCCGGTGTCTCAGAAATCGGGTTTTTGAATATGCATCATCTGAATTCATCAGACTACCATCCATTGAGAGCTCGAATCCGCTGAATTTCAGGTTTCCGCCGAGGTTGTTCCTGAATCCCTCAAACTGTTGGCCCCGAGTCAGAAATTCTGAATTCAGGTTAACAAAACCTGCATCCCTTTCATAGAAATGGAGTCCAATACTTGCAATATTCTCCTGTCCTGGTGATGAATCATCCAACAGGTTCCAGTCCCTCGCAAACTCAACATTCCTGAATCTTTCAACAGGATTAAAATTACTGCTTACAAATCTGTATCCGGCCAGACCCCTGAGTCGGATTCTCGAGGTATCGGCCTGAAGAATATCCTGCTCCAATCCGACGTTCATCGCATACCC